>CALBJU010000139.1 GCA_937893205.1 uncultured Bacteroidota bacterium | reverse complement strand
TCCAGCTCCAGTTCCCGAACCATATTGTTGCTTTCGAGACTCACGGCCGGCTCAATAAACACCGTTTTACCAGAGGCAGATACGTCGTGAACGAATCCGTCCACGCGTCTTTTTGCTTCCACACGGATCGGAATGACGACTCTCCCCGCCCGTATGGTTGGCTGATCACCGGCAGCGTAGCCCTCTCCAGATGCCCGTTTGAGCGCTTCGGACGCAGATCGGCGGGCCCGCCCGTGCGCACTGACCAGATCTCGTCTGATTTTCCGCAATTCGGATGACGCTCCATCCTTGAACTCACCTGATTCGTCGATTGTGGAAAAAATCGCTTCAGATGGGGAATCGGCAGCGGACATTCCCTCAAGTATGCCATTAACGAGCGGATACTTGTCTCGTCTGAGGTGAAAAAAACGCTCAACTCGTGAGGCCATATCGAGAAAAACGCCAATCGAATAAATCTCGACCGTGTCCAGAGCAGATCCTACTGGAGGTACTTTTTCAAGAGAACGAGCGACATCAGGAAGCCCGCTAAAGTGAAGTGGGTCATCAAATTCGAGGCATCGCTGCAGTTCTGCCACTGCCTTGAGCTCGCTCCGAACTTCCTCGACAGAATCGAACGTTAAGAATTCCGTCAGGCGAACCCTGGTCCCCTCCCCTGAGAGGTGCTGGGTAAGCCGTGATAGCACCACGTTCAAACCCAGCTTGTCCGCACCCTCTGATGGATAGATCATCACGTTTAGAATCCTTTTCTCAACTCGACACTTCGCTGTGATCGCCGATGTTCAACACACCGGTGAACCCCTCAACGCGGGCGCTCTGGCCAACGAGGGAGTCTGATAGATTTGAATTTGAAATGGTCGCGTCGGCGAACACAATCCCAGCCTTCAGCACCGAGTTCGAAATTGTCGCGCCGGATTCTATAGATGTTTCCGGTCCAATTTCACCACCGACGATGCGGACGCCCTCCCCGACATAAACAGGTTGATGCACAACGGTCCCCTCGACGCTGCCTTCCGGAATGGGGTGCTTTTCTCTGCGGATAATAAATCGTGTTGTCTCGGCGAGTGCTTCGATGGTACCGCAATCGAGCCAGTCGGTGACGGTCGCCGTGCGAAATACGCGGTCTTCCTTGAGCATTCTATCGAACGCGTCCGTCAACTGATACTCGCCTCCAAAGCCAGTGATCTCGTTGTCGAACAGGTACTGAATCGCATCCCGGAGCATTGCGAGGTCACGAACATAATAGATTCCGATCAGCGCTTCCGTGGAAATCAGTTCTTTCGGCTTCTCAACCAGTGCCACGATTTTATCCCCTTCGCGAACGGCGACGCCGAATCTACTTGGGTCCTCCACGTGTTTTACCCAGGCCACCACGTCGGAATCCGACAAATCGACGCCGGGCTCCATGAAAAAGAGGGTATCGGCGAATACGACGATTCCCTCTCCCTCCAACTTATCTCCTGCGCATCCCACGGCATGAGCCGTGCCCAGTGCAACGTCTTGAACTCCGAACGATGCAGATGCATCGTGACGCTGACAGATGTCCGTCAGGGAGTCCCTTACTTCCTGGCCAAAATCGGGACCGAGAATAAAAACTCCTTCCGTGATCGGTCGGGGAAGAACCGTGGAAAAAGTATTTACGATTCGTTCCACCATGCTCTTACCACAAACGGGCAGAAGCGGTTTGGGAGTCACGTGAGAGTGCGGACGGACACGCGTACCGCGACCGGCCATCGGAATTATCAGCTTCATGTGGTCTATTGAATTCGGAAGAGATTTCAGACCACAAGATAGGTCTACAAAAAAGCACTCACACGAATGGCGCAGCTAAATGTCCAAGGATTTTGACCGGTTTTGGTTGTCCTATGTGGTCAGTATCCTTTCCCCCCTGCGTGCCGGGTCCTGGCCCATGAAGCACCATTCCAACAACCCTAATCACAGAGATCATGACTCAACTCCCTCACCCGAAGCCAGGCGCTTCTACATCGACCTACGACTCCTGGCAGGATGCCCGGATCAAGGACCTGTGGCGGGTTTTTCGCATCATGGGCGAATTTGTTGATGGCTTCGAAACACTGTCTGAAGTGGGCCCCGCGGTTTCCATCTTTGGATCTGCGAGAACCAAACCCGACCACCCGAACTATTTACTGGCCGAACAGGTCGCCAGCGCACTGGTGGCCCGCGGATTCGGGGTAATCAGCGGTGGAGGCCCGGGTATCATGGAAGCGGCCAACAAGGGTGCACGGGATGCGAAGGGAGTGTCGGTAGGATTGAATATTGATTTGCCCCACGAGCAGAAACCCAATCCATATATAGATCCTGAGCACCTCATCGATTTCAACTTTTTTTTCGTCAGAAAAGTCATGTTCGTCAAATACGCGCAGGGGTTCGTTGTTCTGCCAGGTGGATTTGGGACCATGGACGAACTATTCGAGGCGCTGACGCTGATACAAACCCACAAATCTACTCCCTTCCCGGTCGTGTTGATGGGCAGTAAATTCTGGTCAGGTCTCCTTGATTGGCTGAAGAGCACGATGCTGGAAGCGGGAAACATATCTCCCGAAAACCTCGAATTGTTCAGTGTTACTGACGATCCCCAAGAGGCGGCTGAACTGATAAGTAAGTTTTATCAAGATCGGGCGATGACTCCAAATTTCTAATTTGCTTTACACATGTGTGCTCAGATGTACTTAGATTTGCCCTGATGTGACCTCCCCACAGAGGAAACAAGGTGATTTCTAGTGGCGTTGGTGCAACTTCTTGATCCTTCAACGTTCTTTACCCGGAGCCCTGTACTCAAGAAGTAGCCACCACCTTCGGAGCTCCTTATCATTTTCGACCAATCAGTGAATACCCGATGACTGTTTTCAGCTCGATGCGGACCGCCATCACGATGACGCTTTGCCTGACCTTTATGGTCGTTCTCAGCAATAAATCGGCCACGGCTCAAGATTCTCAAGCCTATAAAGAGACGTTCAACGAGGCTCGCGAAGCCGCCCTGGCAAAGGACTTTCCTACGGCCCTCACGAAGTACACAGATGCCGCTGCAGCAGCAAACGTCGAAGGCGATGATGTTGTGGAAAGGCAGGCGCGCAAAACAATTGCCTCACTCGAATACATTCTTGGTCGCAGATTTCTTAAGACTGACGATTTTGACACTGCTCTCGCGCACTTCGACAACGGAATTTCGAACTACCCGAGTTACGCGAAAAATTATCTCGCTCGGGCGAGCACGCTGAAAAAAATGGATCGGATGGACGATGCCATTACCGGTTTCGCTCAGACGATGGATGTTGCAACCGCCGGTAGCGATACCAAGGTAGCTCGTCAAGCTGAAGATGCGATTCGGGGCCACTATATATTTCTGGCCTCAACGGCACTTAGCCGCAATGGAGCGCGCACCTCGACGACAGATGCCAATGAAGCGATGGATTACATCATCACTATGCTTCAGTATGTAGATCCGGATGCTGACGCATTTTACTACACCGCCGTGAGCCAGAAGGTTAAAGGACAGTCTATGGAAGCGGTGATGAGTGCGGACGAAGCGTTGGCCCTACATACCGGAAGCCGTACCGATAAAGCGAAAATTTACTTTGTCAAAGGCGAGGCGCTCATGAACGTTGGCGATGTCGCGGGTGCGAAGGAAGCTTTTCGGAACGCTGCGTTCGGCAACTACAAAAATTCTGCTGAGCACTTCATCGAAACGCTTGGTTCCAACTGATTCTGGCGGGACGAACACACTGTGCATCCAAAATAATAGAAGCCCGCGGCCGACAGGCCGCGGGCTTCTATTATCTCCACCCTGTGCCTGCGTATCTTACCTGCCTAAGTAGCCTGAAAATCAATGGAATTCCAGGACATATCAGTCAGTGCTGAAGTTGGAAGTGGCACCACCCTCGGCCAGTTCGTTGTGATCGAAGCGGACGTCGTGATCGGCGATAACTGCTCGATCGGACATCATGTTATTTTGAAGAGCGGAACCAGACTGGGCGAATCCGTACAGGTTGGTGACCACAGTATTCTTGGAAAACAGCCCATGAGAGCCGCAAACTCTGCTGTTACCACCGCCGATGTGCAGGCCGGTCCTGTAATTGGGGACCGCGTGCGCATAGGCTCGTCATCGATAATTTATGCGGGATGCCAATTGGCTGAGGATGTATTTGTCGCCGATATGGTGACCATCCGAGAACGGGTAACGATCGGACAGAAAACGATCGTGGGACGCGGAGTAGCTATCGAAAACCAGTGCACCATCGGTGAATTGTGCAAATTGGAGACCAATGCTTATATCACCGCCTACTCAACTGTCGGAGATCGGGTATTCGTCGCACCAGGTGTGCTGACGAGCAATGATAATTTTATTGGCCGCACCGAAGAGCGGTTCAAACATTTCAAGGGCGCAGTTCTGGAAGAGGGCGCTCGCCTGGGTGTCGGAGCGGTACTCCTTCCTGGAGTCGTCATTTCCAAAGAGGCCGTCGTGGCGGCAGGAGCTGTGCAGACAAGAGACGCCGAGGAAGCGACAGTACACATGGGTGTGCCAGCCAAAGCCGCAGGACCTGTTCCCAAGGAGCAATTGTTGTCTTCTGAAGATTGATGAATCC
>CALBJU010000138.1 GCA_937893205.1 uncultured Bacteroidota bacterium | reverse complement strand
ACGATCCGGCGACCCGCATCAATCGCCCCCGCCAGATCTATACCGGTTATAATGGCCGTGACTACGTTCAGATGGATCGTAGACCGGTGGAACAGTCCTGATAGACTGCGACTGGAAAACGAACCGACGATTTGGTACCGTTTATGATTAGACGTAACGTCTCAATCAGGACTCCAATGAAGAAATTCGTACTACTCTTTTTGTTCACCGCCCTAACAGCAACCGGAATCATGACCGGTGTCGCTTCGGCCCAGGTGGACCGTGGCGCCGAATCGGTGTATATCAGGCCCCATGTCGGCATGTCTTACTACATGGGAGATAACGAAAAGTCACCGTTCAATTTTGACGGAGACCTGTTTGACGAGGTGCCGTACAGTATTGGTGCTGAACTTGGCTATCAGTTCAACCCTGACTATAGTCTCGGACTGGCATTTCGGTACGGTAACTTCACACAGGTAACAGACTTTGAAGCAGGAACGGAGACGAAGGGTCACCCCAACACGCGGTGGGCCGTCGCTCTGATCGCCCGCAAACTCCTCAATCAGAAGAAGATCGCACCCTACTGGTTTGCCGGAGTGAACGTGGGCGGTGGTACATCGAACGTCTTCTCAGCAGCCTGCGCCTCCAACACTGCTGGAGCCTGTGTTGAGCAGAGTGAAATGACATACGGTGCCTCGTTCGGATTCGGATTCGACTTTTACATCAACGAAGGAACGTCATTTTTCCTCCAGACGGGTGTGGATGCCGTCCTTCCCGATGACGCCACGGACGGCCGCGACGATAATGGTTTCAGTGGCTTCGATTTCCTGGGCACCCACGCGGTGGGAATCAAGTTCAACCTCAAGCGGGTCACTCCTGTAGCGATTACAGACATGATTTGCCCTGTCGACGTAGTTGACATGGGCAGTCCGATTACGTTCACCGGCTCTACCAATGCCGATGCCACTCAGCCGGTCGACTACCTGTGGACCTTCGGAGACGGATCTTCAGCGCCAGGCATGACGGCCACGCACACCTTCACGAGTGAAGGGACCTATGAGGTTGGCCTGGCCGCCACGAACGGAAACGGCAAACACTCGTCCGTCATGACGTGTTCTGTATCCGTCAAGGATCCGTGCATTCCAGCGGCGATCACGTCCATGCGCGCTTCAAACATGAGCCCTGATACCGAAACGTCAGTTTCTTTCTCTGCCAACGTGACTGGTTCGGAAGGTCGGATGAGCTGGGACTTCGGCGATGGATCCAGGGGCAGAGGAGCCAATCCAAGTCACACCTACAGTGAAGCCGGAACGTACACCGTCACGCTGGAAGTGACGAACTGCAATGGAGTCACCCGTAGGACGATGACGATCACGGTCAGTCCTTATGAAGCCGCAATTTGCCGCGAAGTCACCGAAATGAACTCGGCATACTTCGATCGTAATTCTTCAGCCCTCACGGACGAAGGACGCGATGCCTTGGGTGAAAACCTGGAGATTCTCCTCGAATGTCCAAACCTGAATGTTCGCGTCGAAGGATTAGCTTCAGCTGGAGAGCGTCGCGCACAGCAACTGTCGGATGACAGGGCAGCCGCGGTCGAGCAATATTACGTCGACAACGGCGTGATGGCCGCGCGCATTATGGCAACCGGTATGGGTCGTTCTGCAATGGGCAGCAAGAAAGAGGGACTTTCGCAGTTCCGTCGTGCAGATACAATTCCTGTCCGCTAGATTTTATTTCTGCTGATGCAGGAAAGAGGGGCGGCCCGTTGGGCCGCCCCTCTTTTTTTTCGCACGACTTTTTTTCTCCCGACTGTTACCTCCAGCGACTGACTTCCGGCTTAGAGATCACACACCTACCAGCCGAACAGAATTTTAACAGATAACAGTGACGGTAAAATGAAAAAAGAGTATTCCGCAATCTTTGCGCTTCTTTTTCTGGCTGGATGTGTTTTTACCCAGGCAACGATGCTTGACGGCACCGCGTATTTGCCCGTAGATGCCGAAGATGTGGTCTTGTACCTCGACGAAGCAGACATCTACGGCGATTGGGAACGTATTGCCATAATCCACGCTCAGGGTGATGCTACATGGACCCGCGAGAGCAAGATGCTCAAAGCAGCCCGCAAGAGAGCCGGTAAGATTGGCGCCAACGGCATCCTGATTGAGGATATCAACGAGCCCAGTGCAGGAGCGCAGATCGCCGGTGAGATTTTGGAAACGGGCTCAACCCGGCGCGGACGCATGATTGCGATTCGAGTGTTTGGCCCGATGGATTCCTATTGACCGATGAGAGTGCACGTCCCCGCGGCCTTCAAGTCAGGGATCGACGACGAGAACGCCCTGAGCATACAGGTCTTCGAGAAAATCGGCGAGTTCTCCGCTTGTTGGAATCTCACTGGAAGAAAGACCCTGCCCTTCAATCAATAATTTGATTGATGTCAGGTGGTCCATGTCCAAGCGTACGACATCTCCGGCCACGAACAGGAGAAACTCCCCCTCGCCCTGCAGCTCGTACAAAAGTTGAGAAGCACTGCCTGGCCGAACGCGCGATCCGTTGGCCAGGGTCTCCTTGAGACTGGATGTCGGGAGCGATTCCTCATCGATGTATCTACGCGGCTCGGATAGAAAGCGGCCCACCAATTCGGTGAGCGCTTCCTCGTCGTCCGCGACCCGCGCGAGCAGTGATCGCACCCAATCGACACTCTTGCCGCCGAGTCGGCCTGGCTCCGAGGTCCGGCTGATTCCGGGGTCCACGAAACGCTCGTCCGGGTCCAACTCCGAAAGTACACGCTCCAGAACCGCGGATATCGCCTCCAACGATGAAGGCGCCCTACAACCAATCGAATAGGTCATGCAGGGTCCGAGAGCGACTCCAAAATGAGCAATTCTGGGCGGCAGATAGAGTAGGTCACCCGGCTGGACCACCCAGTCCTCATCAGGAGAAAAGTTGGCGAGGACCGCCACGTCGATGTCTTCGACAAGGACCTCGTCCACCACAGGTGTCGTGTCGATCTGCCAGCGCCGCTCGCCATATCCCTGCAGCAGGAATACATCATAGTTGTCGATGTGGGCGCCGACACCACCTCCATTCGCAGCATAACTGATCATGATGTCGTCGAGACGCCACTTCGGCAAAAACGAGACCAGAGCCAACATATCCCGCACCTGGGGCACCAACCGGTCGACTTCTTGGATCAGCAGGGTCCACTTGGAGTCAGACATCGCGGCGAAATCTGCCATGAGAAACGGCCCATCCTTCAGCTCCCATTCGCCGCCATCCCCGTGCTGCTCAATTACGCGGCTCAGGGCATCCTGCCTCTCAGATAATTTCATGAACGCATCTGGAGAAAGCGGAGACTCGAATGCGGGCCAGGCCTGTCGGACCAGGAGCGGCTTTTTCTGCCAGTAATCAGAGAGAAACTCATCCGTGGACAAGCTTCCGAAAAATGAATCCGGAAGGTTCATGGTGATGGGGCGATCTACAGGAGTCGTTTCAGCAATTGGAACAGCGGCCAGAGCATCAGAACGGCGAACAGCCAGGCAAAAACCGGCATCGTCTTCTTTTGCTGCGGGAATTCGTACCCGCAGAAGGGACACACCTCATCGGGCTGGCCCGTTGCCTTTGATTCCATGGCGCAAGATGGACATTCCCTCATGGCCGTTCCTCCACTCGCACACTATCGATCATAACGGGATCAACAAGTGTCTGGCGCTCCACCGCGCCCGCCTGAATGGCACGGATCACATCCATCCCGTCGAGAACAATTCCGAACGCCGCAAATCCCTGACCATCTGGATTGCGCATTCCGCCGAAATCGAGAGAGGGCTGATCCCCGATGCAGATGAAAAAGGAATTCGTTGCCGAATCCGGCCCTCCACGAGCCATGGATATCGCCCCATCAACGTGTAAAAGCCCGGTTTCACTGGTGCGTTCGAGAACAATCGGATCGAAAAAATTCTCGCTCTTTTCCAGATTGGCACCACCTTGAATGACCTCAATCCGAATGGAATCGGTCGGCTGATTGTCCATCCTGACCACCCTGAAAAACGAACCACCATCATAGTGTTTTGACGCGACGTAGCGCAGGAAATTGCGCGAAGTCGAGGGAGCGCTGAATGTGTCGACAGCCATTAGAAAGGACCCCTCAGAAGTGAAAACGCGAACCGGCACTCTGTCATCCACTTCGCAGCCGAAGCCGGTCATCGCAAGGATCATCAATAATAGAAGCACAGGAAGAAATTTCATTGGGTTCTCACTCATCAAACGCATCGAGAAACAACTGGATGGATTTGTCAGGGTTGAACGTATTGGCAATCGGCAATCTACCACAATGAGGACGGGAGTTACATCGCTTTCGCTCGCGCGACGAGCTTTACTTTCACGTCCACCCTTTCTCCTATCATCGGATCGGTGGCGAAGCCAAAATCCATGTCAAAGTCGTGTCTGTGGAGTTGAAATTCGGAAGTGATGGTGATCAACTCACCCGAATCATCCAGAATCAGATTGATCGGGATTACGATGTCCCGCGTCTCGCCGTACATCTTCATCCGACCCACAACTTGCAATAAAAATCCTTCTACTTCGCTCGCTTCTATTGCCGTGGAAACGAATTCTATGGT
>CALBJU010000137.1 GCA_937893205.1 uncultured Bacteroidota bacterium | reverse complement strand
TCTGTGCTGGTGGCTCTCGACAAGATTCCAAGGCTCCTGGCTGACCCGTTTTTGCTCCTGCTCGCTCCCCTTGCGCCACATATGGCGGAGGAACTGTGGCAGCGAGTTGGGCACTCTGGAACTCTCGCATACGAGCCGTGGCCGGAGGCAGCTGAAAAATGGCTCGCCCGCGATACCATGAAAATCGCTGTTCAAGTGAACGGAAAAGTGAGAGGAACTATCGAAGTTGCCACGGATGCTTCCAAGGAAGACATCATCGCAGCGGGGCGCCAGGAAGAGAATGTGGCGCGTCACCTCGAGGGCAAGGAGACTCGAAGAGAGATCTATGTCCCGGGTCGCCTTGTCAACATTGTCGTCTGAATCGGAATCCAGACAGAACCAGTCGCGTTTCTACAATATGAGTAGTGTACCCAAATACGATGTGCTCGCGTTCGGGTCCCATCCGGACGATGTAGAACTATCCGCTGGGGGCACCGTTGCGCAAATGACCGCCCAGGGATATCGCGTCGGAATCGTGGATTTGACCGCCGGTGAGCTCGGGTCACGAGGATCCGCCGAGCTGCGCCAGGAAGAAGCCGTTAAGGCTGCCCAGATTCTTGGTGTCGAGAGGCGTGTCAATCTCAATATTCCTGACGGAAGCATCAGGAATATCAGAAAAAATCGGCGAAAGGTGATAGAAGAATTACGGATCTGTCGTCCGGATCTGATATTGATTCCCGCCCCCGACTGCCGGCATCCGGACCATCCCGCGGGCGCCAGGCTCGTGGCGGACGCGGCATTTTTTTCGGGACTCGTGAAAATCAGGACCAAAGCTGAGGACGGAGCGCCACACGAGCCCTGGCGCCCGCATCACATTCTTCATTACATGCAGTCGATTCCTTTCGAGCCGACGATCGTAGTGGACGTGTCTAAGACCTGGAAAATCCGGACGGAAGCAGTTCGCGCCTACGCTTCACAGGTTTTCGATGCCACGTACGAGGCGTCCGAGGACGAGCCTGAAACATTCATTTCAAGCGCCGCTTTTATGGAGTGGTATGATGCCAGGGCCAAAACGTATGGACACCGTGTAGGCGCTGCATTTGGTGAACCATTCCTGTATCGCCACGGCCCGATCGGCACAGACGATATGATTGCCTTGCTGAAGAAGGAGAAACCGCTCAGATAAAGGGCTCCGGGGCAAGGATCATCTCCAGGTCAGCGTGACTCGATTGACACCGACTTGGATCACTGGAAGAAAGACGAACGTCGTTTCCAACTCTTGGATGTACTGAACTTCGCCTTCTCCACCGGAGATACGCATGTTCTGGTACTGATCTCCTTTTCCTCGGATTTCCAGAACAAGATTTGCGAGCGGCGTTTCGCTGTCGTTGACAAGGTCGATGTGCATCTCGTCTCGACCCAGCGCGGCGATCACCGGACGGACATGGTCGCGCTTGCGCCACCATGTGAGCACGTCTGAGACGGGCACGACCCACGCACCCTCTCTCTTGGCTCGGGCCACAACCGATTCGAAGTCTGCTGCTTGAAGGGAACGCGACGCGTAGGTTTCAGGGTAATACGGGAGAACATAGTACCCTCTCGCTTTCTGCACGATCTCGTAGGTTTCCTCAAACGTATCGGCCAGGCCTTCGGTAATAGGAATAATGGATAGTGGATCTGGCAGCGCCTTTATCTGAGCAGTCGACATCGCATCCGATGGAACCAGTTCTTCTCCCGGGATGAAGAGTGGCATCGCTTCTTCTTCGGCCGGCATCAAATCTTCGATCGTCAGCCTTTCGCGATAATCTACATTGTCCCACCAATCGATGACGCCGGGCACCAGACTTGGCTGCGCCGGGAGGAGCAAATAGTCGCCCCAATATCTTCCATCGCACGAATGGTGTTTCCGTCATAGAATCCTGCAGGTGGATACACGCCGTGAATTTCCCGAACTCCGAGCTGTTCGCGTGCGGTCAAGAGTCGATCTCGTTGCACTTCCATGGGCTGACCTAACAGCACAAAGTCGTTTTCAGCGGTGAGACCGATCTCTCCGAGCTGATTCATACGAATCATGAGCTCCTGAAAAGCATGTATCTCCGAAGATGCCAGATAAAAACTGCCCGGCACGTCGTGAGCCTCAAGAATGTCTAGAAAGCTCTCCACGCCCTCCATATAGGTCAATGGGTAAATCCTGCAGCAGCCATCGCGGCCACACTAAACGCCATTGGACGCGCGTTTGGCCATGGGGCCAGAGAAATGGAGGTAACCTGAGCCAAATCACCGATCGCATTGACGATCAGGCGTTGATAATTTTCCTGCTGAACTTTTTCGCGCGAGACATCTTGTGGATTGAATCTCATCCAAACCGCCTTCCCCTTGCCATACCTGCGATACACAAGCGTTGTCAGGTCTTCAAAAGAGGATTGATGTTGCGGATTGTAGGGAATGAACCTTCCGCCGCTCTCAGCTTCCGTAACGCGGGCTACGGTCAGGGGCCGCTGTGCAGCGATATTCAGGTGATATCCAATTGGAATACCATTTCCCAGGGGTGTATTGCCGTCGAGACTCTGAAGAAAGCCGTATGGCTGGCTTGGAATATCCGTCAATTGACGGGCACCGAACAGTTCTTCGAACCAACCGTCATCGGCACGATTTCCATCTTCATCGAACATGGCAAATCTACCGGAGGCAATCAGACCGCCGCCATCCTCCACATAATCTTTGATGCGACGTTTTTGACGTTTTGACACGGCTTCCGTCGCTGGCATGATGAGCACGCGGTAACGCTTGTCGATACCGCCGCCGATGTCCCGCTCATCAATAATGCGAAATGGGATGCGTAGTCCCAGAAGCAAGAGCTCCCAGTAGTACACCGCATCCTCGACCATCAACGTGTCGCTTGTGATGTAGCGATCCGTCTGGATGGACCGGAACAGCGCAACGCGCGGCTTCTTGCGGTCATCCAGAAGGGGTAGGATGTCCATTGCAACGCTCCGCGACGGCTGCTGAAAATTAATCATTCTGTACAGCCTGAGCATCCACCCGTTGGGGAAGGAGCCCTGTGAAAGCCAGGAGCAGCACGAGGACGACTGGTAGGATATGTCGGGAGCTTCTACGCATCAGGAATCTTCCCTAAAGACCGCCAATTCAGGACTGAGAAGGTCGATGTGAAAAATTCGATACTGTTGAGGCTTGAGCTCGCGAATAGACAGCTCGAGAATCGTACCGTTTTCCTTCAGCTCGTACGGAGGAATGTCGATTTCGTCCGGAAACGGCTTGAAAATATTGATCAGCTCAGAGCGTACGTTGACCGCGGAGACCGATCTCCCAAGGGAAATACTGACAGTGACTTCTTTCGCCGTAGCGCCATTGTCGTTGGATATACTGACAAACAAGCGTGATGGACTTCGTTGTTGAACCGTCGCGTGCAGCGCGCGCTTCAGGCGCCACCAGTGAGCCACGGAATCGCCCGAGGCGACCCAGATGTTCTGAGATTTGGCGCGCCGCACAATGGCTCGCAAAGTTTCAAAGTTTTCTCCGGAGCCGAGTAGTTCGGGATCGTAGACGAGGTCATACAGCCCTCCTTCGTACTTCACTCTTTCGAGAGATTCAAAGAGGAGATTGGTCATCAGGTCGGGAGCTGCACCCTGGAGTCCGTTGTTGATGTCTCTGTCTGAATGTTGGGTCGTTCCGATTCGCGTGAGGGCTGAAAATTCTTCCCCCATTATCTTGGGCGCAATACGGCGTCCTATCGAATCTGGAAGAAAATAGGTGTAGTCCGAGAGATAGAGGCCGCCCATTGTGTTGACTCCGATCAATCCGCGTTCGGTAGAGCGATAGCCTTGAACGGTGCCGCCCGTCAGCCCTTCTAAAATGCTTCGCAATCTACCCAAACGTTGAGCCTGATCGATGGGAAATCCGTCGGCCTCAACCCTGAGAGAATCGTACACGGCCACATCTCCCTGCTGATGGAGTCGGCGCAGAAGAGTCGCGTATGGGGAGGCAATTTCGGGGGCGACGAAATATGTCCCCGGGGCATTTTCCTCGTCCAGCATATCGGCAATCGGGCCGAAAGCCTCAATACCGGCCCTGGTGGAAGTGGCGCCGGTAATCATCGCCGCTGCATCGTGAGCGGCAGGCCAGTCGTGAACCCAGATCGTTGGTTCAGCGCGCAGATACCGCATGGCGTTGTCGAAAAAGAATCCTATGACTTCCGCGTCTTCCCTATCATCTCGCCCGACGCCCATGGCATCGCGCTGGAATCCCATATAGACGAATCGCCCTTCACCGTAGGTTCCGGTGACCACTCCTGTGGTATTTGCGGGATTGTCCGCCCCAACGATATTGTCGGTGGCAAAATCATACCAGTACGCGATGGGTTTCGTCCGTTCGGGTTCATTTACGCTAACTTTCACGCCCTGGTTGTACACCTGAACCTTCACCCGATATCCGGGAGGGATGTTCGCTGTCAGAGGAGTGTTCGATCTCATTGTGAGTCGTCGAATTCCCGAGTTCGTCCGTGGATACGGTATTTCCTGATCAGGATCGAATCCTGTCCATGTGAAATAGGACACGACAACCGCATCTTGCTCGCGTGCCACACCATCCATGTCCCGAAGTCGGGTTACAATGGGCTCAGCTCGGGCAAAGTCCACAGTAGGACGGGTCGTATTAAGTGTATCAAACCAGACGTAGTCGCCCAGGGGAGCGAAATTGGAATCGTCAGCAATCCTTTGCTGCGCACTCCTGAAGGCCTCATCAGGCTCTGAATCCGCGGTCGTCGGAGGAATAAAATTTTCCGAGTCCGTAATGTATTTGGGCAGATAAATACCGGGAGGGGTAAATCCTGGGAAGGTGTCCGAGTAAATTCTGAACTGCCAGTTTCCCCGATCTACGAATCCCTCAAATTGGACGCCGAAGGTCTCCTCCATGAAACTCCAGCCCCGCCACGTTCCGTCTTCCTTGTAGATACCGGGCTGCCAGGTTGCCAGTACGTTCCCACCATTCTGCATGAACTCCTGGATACGACGAATCTGCAGGTCGCTC
>CALBJU010000136.1 GCA_937893205.1 uncultured Bacteroidota bacterium | reverse complement strand
CAGACAACAACATGAGCGCCGTGGTCGGGAGAAAGGGTAGAGGTGGGTCGCTCGTTATGGGATTTCCATTCGAAACCATCGGTGATGTCCGCGTCCGTGAACTCGTGATGCAGACCATCCTAGAATTCTTGAAATAGCCAGCAAACAGCTTGAATCTACGCTTGGAGACAGAATGGCTATCAGTAGTTTCTTCTGTGCAATCATTCCAGTATGAATGACGCCTGAGACGGGGATCTACCACCCACTGCGACTGGTGCGCTTTTTCGAGGTTCTCTTCGTTTCCACCTTGGGATCAGTATCGCCCTTTTTAGACGATCCCCAAACGTTTTTGGCGGATATGGTCCTACCAGAGTCGGTGGTGGAAATAGTTGATCTTTTTTCTTTAGGAGTGGCAGATCTGTTCGATACTCTCTGCAGAGACGCTGACTTCCCGGTCAAAGATCGAGAACCAGCATTTGAAATAACAGGCTCCGAAGAGCGAGTCTGAGACGGGCCGGAAAGCACGGTAACTTCAACAGCAGAAAAGTCTGCGTCAGAAGATGCAATCCGCTCCAGTTTGGTTCCGGAGTAATAGAAATCCAGAATCTGGCTGAAAGAGCGACCCGCTAAGGCCATGCCGTGGGCACCCCATTGGCTGAGACCAACACCGTGGCCGAACCCGTGACCGTCGAATGTATAAGAGCCCCTGCGCTTCTTCACACTGAAATAAGTGCTGCGCAGAGTTCGGCCACCAAATGCCCTGGCAACTGTCGCTCGGAAAGATGATCCCGATATCTCACGGGACGTACTTTTCCCATCCAGACGTACCTCTTCCACACGACCCTCTTTGCTGCTGCTGATCTTCACCTTCTTGACGCTAAAACCGTAGGCGCGTGAAAGTGCCTTCAATAACTTGCTTTCGTCAACCGACCAGGACCAGGACGCATATGGGGATGTTTTCGTATCGAAAGGATCCTTGCGCGATCTCAGATAGGGAAGCGGCTTAGACCCCCAGATACTCTCGTTCGTGGCGCTACGACCGCCGTTGGAAGCCGAATAAACAGCTTCAATAAGGTTTCCGCGGTATTTCAACACCTGACCTGCGGTTTCCAGTGCAGCGCGTCTTGAAGCGGTTGTCGCATGAGACAGACCTTGATATACCTGTGAGCGCTCATCGTCCAGCAGACTTTTGCCCTGCTGAAGCGCGTGAAGTGCGTACGTGCGGGCGACAATCGCCATCGCTTTGGCTCCCTGCAGGTCATCGAGCCCATATTCTGAACCCACGACGGAAGCAACGTAGTCTTCCAGCGGAACCAGATTTACGATCTGAAGCTCCGAATTTGATCGATCGGTGCGAATTTCAAGAGATCCGGAGTACGTCCGGCTTCCCGAAGAGGTCGGGACCTGGATGGTAAAAGACCCTCCTGGAGCGCCTTTTATCGTTACAAACGAACTTTTAATCGTTCTCCGGCCGGCTTTTACTTGAACCTCACTGCCGCGGCGAGTGATACGGATGGTTTCGCCTGCCCGGACTGAAAATGAGATTCCTCTGCTTATGATCTGGACCGAGCCATTCCGGGCGGTGACCGACATCATGTTAAGATCCATGCTATTCATAATGTGAACGCGGACCTCTGGACCTTCTGCGGCTGACAGGGCGTCAGGAGCGGACAGTGCAGAAACGCCCAGAATGAGCGCAAACAAGTATGTACGTGCAGAGTGTAGCATAACATTTTGAAGCGGCAAGTCCTTTTCTCGGACCGAATCCTGAAAACATTCCCCGAACCGAGGAAGTCAAGACCCATTGCCTTCTTTCAATTGATTCTGCACTCTATATCGACAATCGGGAAGCGCGATTTAAGTCATCGTGATCTTTGCCGATCCGGCCGGGGCTTCTGCCGTTCACTCACTTGATATGACGGTTCAGCGCGTAGATGAATCGAGGGTCGGTCAGTAATCCTATTATGCCGACGGGTGAGCTACTCAAGGCCTCTCTGATAAGGCATTTTAACTTCAGTAGCTGCAAATAGAAAAGCCCGGCGAAGTGGGTGCGCCGGGCTTTTCGTTTTTTACGGAATTTCTGGCGCCGCTCCTCTGCGAATCGCCGCCTCTAGCCTTGGTATTCTGACCGCTCCCCGCAGCGCTCCCCGCAGGGCTGCTGGTCGCTGTTACGCCTTCTGCTTCTTCGGTTTGCGCTTCGTCTTCGTCTTCGTCGAATCTTTCTCCATGAGCAGGTCCAACAGGTGGATCACTTCCTCTCTAAGGGTTCTCCTATCGATGATCAGATCTACAAATCCTCCTTCTTTCAGGAATTCTGAGGTTTGGAATCCTTCCGGCAGATCCTGACCCATCGTTTCCCTGATCACGCGCGGACCGGCAAACGCAATCAGCGCACCAGGTTCTGCAATATGCACGTCGCCCAGCATAGCAAATGAAGCCGTAACTCCGCCTGTTGTCGGATTGGTCAGCAGTACGAAAAAAGGTAGGCCGGCCTCGGACAGCTTCGTGAGATGCGCACTCGTCTTGGCCATCTGCATAAGGCTGAGCGCACCTTCCATCATTCTGGCACCACCACTTTGCGTGATCACCATCACCGGCATGCCTCGCTCATATCCACGTCTGATCGAACGGGCCACGATTTCACCGACCACAGATCCCATGGATCCACCAATGAAGGAAAAATCCATCGCTGAAATCGAGATGGGATGGCCACCCATTTCACCGACGGCGGCCTGTGCCGCATCCATTTGCCCCGTCTTGGCACGCGCGGCTTCGAGCCGATCTGTGTATGCTTTCCGGTCCGTGAATTCCAGAGGGTCCAGCGCTTGAAGATTCGTGTCGAACAGCTCATACTTTCCGTCAAAGAGCAATTCGAAATAGCCTGTGCTGGACATCTTGAAATGATAGTCGCACTTCGGACAGACCATCCGCTGCTTTTCCAGCTCTCTGCGGTTTACTGTTTCAGAGCAACCGGGGCATTTAACCCATTGTCCGTCCGGGACCTCATTGCGCGCGCTACTGGCCGTTTTTATTCCGGCTGATTTTCTCTTGAACCAGGGCATCCTGTAATCGGGTTGGGTGTGAAAACGAGTCAGTTAGAACGGAATTCGATCGAAGATACTTCGCACGGCTTTTTTTGCGACGAAGTCACGCAGGTAAAAGGGCTCGAAGGAAGATAGCTCTTGTACGCGATAAACTTCGTGCTGATTCAGCAGGAGGGCCGCGAGATTGGTGGCACTGAGGGGTGTTAGGGCGCACTGAAAATCAGAATCAGCACATGAAAACTGCTCCAGGAGATCCGTGTCGTGTGAAATCAGGAATTCACCGGTGCCCGGCGCCACATTTTCGATGTGCTTGGGCGAATCAGGCGCCAACCGCGATAGTCCCAGTTCAGATACTTCAAACCTTCCCATAAACACTTCGTCGTCGCGCGCCCGAATGATTGACGTGATTCGCACCCCTGCGTTCAATGAAAGGTCGTTTTTCAACCGGGCGGCCTGCGATTCGAGAGACGAGACGGCGAATAGAGGCAGCCCCATCGACCAGGCGAGCCCCTTTGCTGACGCTACTCCGATTCGTAAACCCGTATAAGAACCGGGACCAGCTGAAACAGCAATACCCGTCGGCGGCGATTCACTCTCATCCAGCAGCCGCTTCACCATAGGAATCAGCTCTCGAGCCTGGACTCTCTTCTGGGTCGTTTCCAGCACGCGCGTGTCTGCTCGCTGAATCAAAGCGACGCTACAGATATCTGAAGTCGTTTCTATGGCCAGAAATGAGTTCACGTAGTCCTGATGATGTTCACAAGGTAAAGTGTAGATCTCCTCTTTCGAGCACATGGACGAGGGTGGCTGAAAGATCCATAAAAATAGGCTTTTAGGCTATCATAATGCGAGTTTGAGCTGGGTTGATAATTCTGTTGACAAGTGTATCTTATCAGCCCTGTTTTCTGCAGAGTCGTTGAGTAATTCACAACTGGGGCACATGATGAAGATTTACGATGCCGATCACATTCGCAACGTTGCGCTGGTCGGACACCAGGGGAGCGGAAAGACAATGCTGGCTGAGGCCATGCTCCTGGCGACAGGAGCACTTCAGCGCATGGGAACGATCGAAGAAGGCACAACGGTCAGCGACTACCATCCGAGTGAAAAAGAACGTGAGATGTCGGTGTTCGCTTCACTGCTCCATGTGGAGTTTGCCGGTAATAAATTAAATGTAATCGATACCCCGGGTTACCCCGATTTTGTCAGTGAAGTAGCGGCTTCCCTCCACGTCGCTGATTCAGCTCTGTTTCTCATCAATGCTGCAGACGGCGTACAGGTAGGAACTGAGCTGGCGTGGCGTTCCGCGGTCAGAGAGAGCATCCCTTCGATGTTCGTCATCAATCAACTCGACAAGGCCAAAACCGACTTTAGAGACCTGGTCTCTCAGATCAAAGATCGTTTCGGTCGCGGCGCTACAGTGGTTCAGCTTCCGGTGGGAGGCGGCAGCCGATCAATCATAGACGTACTGCTCATGAAGCAACTTACGTTTGACGATAAGGGCAAAATGACTCTGAGTGACATCGACGAGGAGTTTGCGGCTGAAGCTGAACAACTCCACAATGATCTGGTCGAAAACATCGCGGAGAACGACGAAAGCCTGATGGAGCTCTATTTCGACAAGGGCACATTGTCCGAAGACGAAATGCGAACCGGCTTGCGCGAAGCCATGATTCGCCACCAGCTGTTCCCCATTTTCTTGACAAGTGCCACACTCAACATCGGCGTGTCGCGCCTGATGGAGTTCATTGGGAATGTATGCCCGACGCCCAACCAGATGCCCGAGGCGAAGACCCAAGGAGGAGGTACCATCAAACCTGACTCAAGCGGTGAGCCGGTGGCGTTGATCTATCACACGATGGCCGAGGCCCACGTTGGCGACTATTCATTCTTCCGCATGTACTCGGGAATGCTCTCGAACGGAATGGATGTGGTGAACGCTTCTACGGGAGTCACGGAGCGGTTGGGTCAACTTTTTGTCATTAACGGCCATCTGCGTGAGCCGGTCGATAAGATGTATGCAGGTGATCTGGGAGCGCTGGTCAAGCTCAAGAATTCCCATACCAACGATACACTCCACCGCAAGGGAAGCAGTATTGTGATGGAGAAAATTGAATTTCCCAAACCCCGCTACTCAATGGCGGTCATCGCTACCCGGGAAGGAGAGGAAGACAAGTTGGCTCAGGGGCTGCACCAGCTGCACGAAGAAGATCCATCTCTTACGATCACGCATGATCAGCATCTGAATCAGTTGGTTATTGGCGCCCAGGGCGAAATGCAGCTTGAGATAGCGAAATATCGACTCAAGAACCGGTTTGGAGTGGATATTCAATTTGTGAGACCGAAAGTTGCGTACCGCGAAACCGTCCATGCCCACGCCCGATCCAAGTATCGTCACAAAAAACAGACCGGTGGTGCCGGACAGTTTGCCGACCTCAGTCTCTTCGTGGAGCCTGCAGACAAAGAGTTCAAGCCGACTCCAGATATCAAGGTTCGTGGAGAACACACCCACACCACGTCCTGGGGATCAAAGGTTTACTTCATCGACGCCATAGTGGGTGGGGTGATAGACATGCGCCGCTTCTTCGGCGCGATTCAGAAGGGAGTATTGGAAGCCTGTGCTCGTGGACCCATTGCGGGATATCCGGTGGGCGATGTTCGTGTGGTCATTTTTGACGGTTCAATGCACCCGGTAGATTCCAACGAAGCTGCTTTCAAATCTGCGGCTCGCGCCTGCTTTCAAGATGCGTTCCGCAAAGCCAGTCCTGTTCTTCTCGAGCCGATTCACGACGTGGAGGTTCTGGTACCAGAGTCCTACACGGGCGAGGTGATGGGAGACATGAATACACGACGAGCCCGAATACAGGGGATGGAGATTGAAGGAGTCTTTCAGAAAATCCTGGCACAGGTGCCGGAAGCTGAACTGTACAGGTATTCAACTTCACTGCGCTCGATGACTCAGGGGAGAGGACTCCATAGCTCTTCGTTTACTCGTTACGAAATGATGCCACGTAACGTACAGGAATCTGTCATAGCGGAATCTGCAGCCCTCGCGGAAGCCTGATCAGATACATTCTCGCTGGTGACCCATCGTGATGCGGGACCAGCCGCTATGAACGAGTGAATTCGACTCGATTGCTATAAAATAGTATACGATCGATCATCACGATATGACGTCCGAAGATAAAGGACATATACTGCGCGAAGTCTACGAAGACAATCGACGCATTCGGGAGCGATCCTGGATGGGCAACGAATCCG
>CALBJU010000135.1 GCA_937893205.1 uncultured Bacteroidota bacterium | reverse complement strand
GGCTGGAAAAAGCACTGCCGAGCGAAGCGAAAAACCTTCTTCGTGAGGCTGAACAGCTTTGGGATGCGGGAGACCTGGCCGCCGCGGGTGAGCTTCTGGATGGGGTGCTGGAAAACGAACCTACGAATCCGACGGCCGCAGGGCTGCGGGCCGGCTTGCTCGCTTTTTCTGATCCCGCAAGGGCTCTTCTACTCGCCCAAACCGCGATGACGGGCGAGCCGAGAGTGGTACAGATAGCCGAAGCCGTGCACACTCTTTCAGAATTACTCCAGAAAAAAGACCTGGATGACTCCGAAGAAGGATCTCAGGACTATGCCGCGGCGGTCGAAGCCCTGAAGGAGGACCGAATTAAGGACGTCTTTCCTCTGCTGATCGAGGTTCTCAAGAAAAACAGGTTTTTACACGACGACGCGGCCCGGAAACTGGGTGTGTCCGTCTTTACTGTACTCGGACCGGTTCATCCGGTGACGCGGGCCTTCCGTCGTACGTTCGACATGTGGCTCTACTAGGGTCTTTTTTCACGCGCACTAGGGCCGTGTGCCGCTGAGTGTAATGCTCAGAATCGCGGCCTGTGAAGCCCTGAAAACAGCTATTTCGTCGCTGGATGCGACCCCCCGGAGATCCTCGTCAGATAGCTCAATGACCCGCTCTCTTCGAATTTGAACATCTGTGAAACCCAGATTGGAGACAACCTGTAGATATTCTGTTTTAGTAATCGCTCCGGACACGCAACCGGCATACATCTCAGCTGAGTTTTGAATGGCTGGCGGCAGCTCGCCCTCGAGCACGATGTCTGATATTGCGAACGATCCCCCATCCCGAAGAACCCGAAATATCTCCGAAAACGCACGGCGTTTGTCTGGGACAAGATTTATTACACAGTTTGAGATGATTCGATCAAAGGATCGGTCCTCAAAGGGCATGGATTCAATATCCCCTTCCAAAAATCGGACGTTCTGGTATCCGAACTGGTCCGCATTTTTTCGAGCCAATTCGACCATCTCGGGTGTGAAATCCAGACCAGTAACCGTTCCGGAATCCCCAACACTTTTTCGGGCAATGAACACATCGATTCCGGCTCCAGATCCGAGATCGAGGACATCATGGCCCTCCTGCAGGTCCGCCACCTCGGTCGGAATTCCGCAGCCCAACTGTAGGTCCGCGTCTTCTTGATAGCCTTCGGCGCCATCATAGGCGTCGCCAATAAAGCTCGTCTCGTCGGCGCATCCGCAGCCATCCCCGCAACCGCAACCGTCCCCGGATGTGGCCACGGCCGCATATTTCTTCCTGACCTGTTCTTTTATGCCCTCACTCGAAGATTCCAGTTCATCAGAGGTGCAGCAGCCGGGCTCTCCGGGTGTGCAACACGCCTCGCCTTCCTCCGCATCCTCGGCGGCTGCGCAACAGGGCTCTCCCTCTGAGCGCTGCTCGGTCGGGCTGCAGCACGCTTCGGTTTCGTTGATTTGTGCCTTCACTTCACAGCAGGGCTCGTTCCGGGTCATGGTGACATCGTTACAGCAATTATTGTATGTGACAGTAAGTGTCATTGTATCTATCCTCCTTTTTCAGCAGCAGTTCGCCTTCAGAGTGTCAGTCTTCGAGAACCAGGTCACGATTGCCGACTGTGCGTCCGCCAGTTTCGACCAGTCGACGCAGTAGCACGACTTGGGCCCGTCGATTTCGCCGATCACCAGCCCGGCTTCCTTGAGCACCTTCAGATGCTGGGAGACGGTGGACTGTGAAAGGGGCATCTCGGCGACCAATTCTCCACAGATACAGACGTTGCGCGCCGCCAAAACTTCCAGGATCGCTATGCGAGCTGGATGAGATAGAGCCTTTGCAAGGTCCGCCAGCGATTGTTGCTGGGTCGAAAAACGGTCACTCTGTGCTTTTGCCATTTGAAAACAGCTGCTTGGATTGTTAGTTAAATCGTATATCGTATATATACGATAAGGATGATAAAAGTTTCAGGATGCTGTATAATTTTTTCGAAATACGGATCAGGCCTCGACTTCCTGGTCCTGATACTGAAGCTCGTACAGGGTCCGATAGAGTCCATCGGTGGCAATCAGTTCCTGGTGATTACCCCTCTCCCGCACCTGTCCACGGTGCATCACCAAGATCTGGTCTGCATGCTGAACGGTCGACAAACGATGTGCGATGGCGATACTGGTTCTGCCCTTCATCAACGTTTCGAGAGCGTGTTGAATCGTTTCTTCGGTTTCAGTATCCACGCTCGAGGTTGCTTCGTCCAGTACCAGAATCCGCGGATCGTAGACGAGGACCCGCGCAAAGGACAGCAATTGTCGTTGTCCGTGCGAGAGCGACATACCCCGCTCCTTGACCTCGTGATCGTAGGTATCAGGTAGTCTTTCAATGAATCCAGATGCTCCGATCGCGCGAGCTGCCTTCACGACGCTCTCCAGTTTCAATGCTGTATTTCGCAAGGTGATGTTGTCTCGGATGGATCCTGAAAATAGAAAGACGTCCTGCAAGACCAGTCCTATGTGCTCTCTAAGGTCGGTCAGCCTGACCATGCGTATATCGAAACCGTCTACCAGAATCGTCCCCCTCTGGATATCGTAAAACCTAAGCAACAGACTGATAATGGTCGTTTTCCCGGCTCCAGTGGCGCCCACGATAGCGAGCGACTGTCCAGGATTGACCGTGAAACTGACGTCCTTGAGTATCCAGTCTGCTTCATCGTCGTCCTTATCCATCTCAGGATCGTAGGAAAACCATACGTTTCTGAACTCAATACGTCCTTCGACTTCCTCCCATTCGAGGGGCTCGTCGATCTCTTGAATGGACTCGTCTGTGTCGAGAAGGTCGAAGATTCGCTCGGCCCCGGCCATCGCACTCTGCAGCGTATTGAACTGGTCTGAAAGATTTCGAATGGGCTCGAAAAATCTCCGCGCGTACTGGATGAAGGCGATCAGGACTCCGAGTGTCAGCGTTCCAGACATCGCGGTGAGGCCGCCAAACCAGATAACGAGACCCAGCGCAGTCGTAGCGACGATGTCGACAATCGGAAAAAACAATGCGTAGTAAAAAATGGTGTGAATGTGAGCCTGACGGTGATCGTCGTTGATGCGGTCAAACCGGCTCATCTCTTCCTCCTCTCGCCCGAAAAGTTGGACAATTCGCATACCGGTGATGTGCTCCTGAAGGAAAGAATTCAGTCGAGCTACCTGCTTTCTCGTGTCCCTGTAGGCCTCACGAACCTTTCTCTTGAACCAGAAGGTTGCGTAAAGCATCAGCGGCATCACTGAAAGCGTAACAAACGCCAGTCCAGGATTAAGCGAGAACATGAACCAGGAAATGAAGATGATCTTGAACAGGTCCCCCATGATTGTCACGAGACCCGCTGAGAGGACCTGACTCAGGGATTCCACATCGCTGGTTGTCCGCGTGATGAGCCGGCCAATTGGTGTCCCGTCAAAAAAGCGAAGCGATTGACGCTGAATATGGCGATAAACAGCAGTTCTGAGGTCGTAGATCGCCTGTTGGCCGATCCACTGGGTCATGTATGCATTAACAAATGAGAGCAGACCTTCGGCCACCAGAATCATGAAAAGGATTGAAATCATCCTTCTCAGTCCGTCCGCATCTCCGGAAACGATGTCACGGTCAATCGTGATCTGAACCAACTTCGGTACAAGAGGGCCTAAAAACGCGGCCATCATCACAGTCACAAACGCCAGACTGACCCACCCCTTGTAAGGCCCCAGGTAGCTGATGATGCGCAGTAGCAGGCGCCTGTCGATTCCTTTTTTCTCTTCTTTCTTGCTCATTCCAGCGCCTCCAATTCCTGCTCGAGCTGCTGTTTGTGATAGAGCGATGCGTAGAAGCCTTTGTTCTCGAGAAGAGACGCGTGATTGCCCCGCTCGATAATCCGACCGTCATCGAGGACAATGATCTGGTCGGCGTCCTGAACGGCTGAGACACGGTGACTCACAATCACGATGGTTCGTTTGCCGAAGTGTTTTCGGAGGTGTGACAGAATGGTGCGTTCTGTATTCACGTCGACCGCGGACAGGGCGTCATCCATAATCAGGATCTTGGGGTTCCGAATCAGGGCCCTGGATATCGACGTCCGCTGTTTTTGTCCCCCGGAGAGGGTGATTCCGCGCTCCCCGACGAATGTCTCGAATCCTTCCTTGAACTCGCGGACATTCTCCAGGAGGTCTGCCTCTGCTGCTGCCCGTTCGATTTCGTCGACGCCCGCGTCCATCTCTCCAAACGAAATATTGTTTGCTACGGTGTCCGAAAACAGGAATACGTCCTGGGGTACGTATCCGATGGCTGACCTGATGTGATCGACGGCGACGCTTTTAATGTTTTTTCCGTCTATCAACACGGCACCTTCCTGGGCGTCAAGCAGTCGTGGAATCATCTCCACGAGCGTGGTCTTCCCAGACCCGGTTCGCCCGACAATGGCAACCGTACTTCCGGGCGGTATATCGAAACTGACGTTGTCGAGGGCCAGAACACCACTGTGAGGATGTCGAAACGATACGTTGTTGAACGAAATTCCTCCTTTGATCGGAGTACGCTCGGCCCCGTTGGAAGAAGGGATGCTCGGTTTGGCGTCGAATATTTCATTCAGGCGGGCCATTGACGCCGCCGCGCGCTGCACCATGGTGATCACAAAGCCCATCGCTGCAACCGGAAACGTCATCAGAGCCACGTAAATGATATATTCTGCTATATTTCCGAGGGTAATTTCTCCTGCCATCGCGAGAGTCCCTCCTACCCAGACCACAATGAGGGTAGAAGATCCCACCAGAGTCACGAATACGGGACGCCAGGCCGCCTCTATCATCGCCAGACTCAAACTGCGTTTTCGGTAGTGTGAACTCTCGACATCGAATGCTTCGGCTTCTCTCTCCTCTCTCGCGTAGGCTTTCAATACCCGAATTCCAGAGAGTGCCTCGTGTACTTTAGAGGTCAACACGGAGTATTGCTTCTGCAACTCGTCGCTGCGAACGTGGACCATTTTGGCGACCAGAAAAACCGCCACGGCCAGCAGCGGCATTGGTATCAGCGTGTAGAGGGTGAGTTCTGGCGAGATGATAAACATCACGGTTACCGCCGTAACAATAGTCACCACCGCCCGCGTCGTATACATGATGGCCGGCCCGATATAGCGGCGCACCTGCTCTATGTCACTCGTTGCCCGGGTGATCAGGTCTCCCGTAGCATGCTCCAGATAGAAATCGTGCGATAGAGATTGGAGCTGATCATAGAGACGATTTCTCAGGTCGTACTCGATGTGGCGAGACGCCACGACTACGGTCTGCCGCATCAAGAAGGAAAAAATCCCACTTCCGATGCTCAGCCCAATGATGATGAGTCCAAATACAGACAGGGAAATGAAAAAATCTGTGTACAGATAGGACTCCAGTGGAGTCCCCTGAAACGCTCGATACGTGCTGACAAACCTCGGAATGCTGTCGATCGCCTGCCGGACGATCATCGGGACTATTATGGCGAAAACAGACGACGCGACCGCGCACAATAATCCGGGTACAAACAGGCGTTTATAGCTCCAGTAATAGAAATTGAGAGGCTTCAGCGAGCGCATCGAAAACTCAGACAGACGGTAGGCGGTCGGGCGAAATCACGAAACGCTCTTTTCGGTCGACTGATCCGCCCAACGCAACTTCGAGCCATCTTTTCCGTGACTTTGTGAACTGAGCTGTATAGCTTATACATTCGACCTGTCGATCAAAACACCGCCATGTCAGATCTCTCACAAGCAAGGCTAGATTCCCTCGAACGCGAAAACCGACAGCTTCACCGCGCTGTTGAAGAGTTGTCCGTCTTGAATGAACTATCGATAGCGATAAGTTCGTCCCGCGGTACCGACGAAGTGATAAGAACGATCATTCGTCGCTCCATTAAGGCGATTTCTGCGGAGCAGGGAGTAATCACTCTCGTTGGTGAGGACGCCTCGGACCCGACTCGGACACTCGTCCGAACCATGGCCAGCTCTGGAGACCGGGAGGCCTATTCGCCAGATCAGAACCTTCTCGGCTGGATGTACATCAATCGTAAGCCCCTCGTCGTCAATGATCCCAAGAATGACGAACGATTTCAGGGTGTCAGCTGGACAGAATCGGTGCGCTCGCTGGTTTCAGTTCCAATGCAGGTCCACTCCCGCCTCATCGGCATCTTGACGCTGTACAATAAAAAACACGGCAAGGACTTCTCCACTGAAGACCAACGACTTTTGTCAATCCTTGGGGGGCAGTCGGCGCAAGTCATTGAAACGGCGCGTCTGTACGAGGAGGAAAAGAAGCTGGTTACCGTTCAGCAGGAATTAAACCTTGCGAACGAGATTCAGACCAATCTGCTCCCCCTCAAGCCACCCGATATAAAGGGCTATGACCTCGCTGGAGTCTCCATCCCGGCGCAAAGTGTTGGTGGGGACTATTTCGATTATATCAAGATTGACGACTATCACTGGGGCCTCTGCGTGGGTGATGTTTCAGGAAAGGGAATGCCAGCGGCTCTGATGATGGCAAACGCCCAGGCTACCCTTCGCGGACAATCGACATTCGGGCTATCGGTTCATGAAACCGTAGAGCGCTCCAACAAACTGCTCTCTGACAGCATCCGGCGGGGTTCATTCCTGACCCTGTTCTACGGTGTTTTAGATGTCGTCTCTAGCGTATACACGTATTCGAATGCGGGGCACAACAGGCCCTATGTTCGCCGCGCAGACGGCACACTGGAAACATTGACTCTCGGTGGACTGGTTGTCGGCTTTATCGGCACACAGACCTATGGCGAGGAGTCATTCACCTTTGAGCCCGGTGATACGCTGTTCATATTCTCGGACGGGGTCACAGAAGCAATGAATGAAGCGCACGATCAGTTTGAAGAAGAACGCCTCGAAGCCATCCTCAAGGGAATGGGAGATGCGACTGCACAGGAATACATTGATCGCGTCCACTCAGCCGTAAAAAAACACGCCGACGGCGCCGCTCAAAACGATGACATCACGATGCTTGTTGTCAAACGCGAGAATTAACAGGATTTCAGCGCCAGGACTTGACTATTGTTCGTTAGCGGAGTAGTGTCCGTCTGCTAACGCCGAGCGCATAATTAATAGATCAGCACTATGCCCTTTTCAACTAACGAGCAGTATCAAGCCGTAGTCTTTCAGATCACCGGTAAATTTCTGGGAAGCATCGAAGGCCCGGCTTTCAAGGAAAAGCTCGAGGAAATGAAGGCTGAGGGAAAGACAAAGGTAGTTGTCGACCTTTCCAAGGCCGATTTTATGGATTCCTCAGGAATCGGGACGCTTATCGGGGCGCTCGCGACAATGAAAAAAGCAGGCGGTGATGTCAAGCTCGCCTCCATGAAGGATCGAATCAAAAATCTGTTTCTACTGACTCGCCTTCTTGGATCCGTATTCGAAGATTTCGATTCAGTCGAGGAAGCCGCTCAGGCCATGCGCTAAAAGTGAAGACCATAGGGTCTTTGAAGGGCGCGAATCAAAGATTCGCGCCCTTTTTATTTCTGCCCACGCCTCGCCTGAGCGTTGAGATTACGCATGCGAACGACTATCATCCGAGATAGTCCTTCCTCCCAACAAGACCTGAACAAATGACCGGACGCACCGTCGGCCAGTACGAGATCCTCGAACAGCTCGGTTCGGGAGGCATGGGAGTGGTCTACAAGGCCCGCGACACCAAGCTTGGTCGGACGGTTGCCCTCAAATTCCTGCCCACGCATCTGAGTACAGACGCAACCTCAAAACAGCGCTTCATACAGGAGGCGCGGGCTGCGTCCGCCCTGGATCATGCAAATATCTGCACCATCCACGACATCGCGGAGGACGACCAGGGGCAGCTCTTCATCGTGATGAGTTATTACGATGGCCAGACTCTGAAATATCTGCTCCAGGATGGCTCAATCGAGCTGACAGACGCCGTAAATATTTCGATCCAGCTCGCCCGTGGCCTGGCAAGAGCCCACGAAGCCAGCATCGTGCATCGGGACATCAAACCTGCCAACATCATGGTGACTGCTCGAAACGAGGTTAAAATTCTCGATTTCGGCGTGGCAAAACTGAGCGAATCCGCTGATCTCACGAAAGAAGGCTCAACGATAGGAACTGCGGCCTATATGAGCCCAGAGCAATCCAAAGGCGAATCAGTCGACGTCCGCGCGGACGTGTGGTCGCTTGGCGTCGTCATGTACGAGCTCCTTGCGGGAAAACGGCCATTCGAAGGTGGATACGAGGCGGCGCTGGTCTATGCAATAATCAATGAAACCGCGCCATCGATTCAGGAAGTGAACCCGGAAATCTCGGATGGCCTGGCCAAGATTGTTGAGCGTTGCCTGTCTAAAAAACCGACGGATCGTCAGTCTGATGCAGCCCGGGTCGCACTCGATCTGGAAGAATACGCCTCCCCCACGGGTACTCGAGCAGCCCCTGTGGTCGAGCTAGCTCCCCCGACGAGCTCTGTGCCGTCTTCCTCACAGGTTGTCACCCACTTTGCTCCCATTGCTGTCGCCGTCCTTGCAATGACGTGGGCTGCAATCGTTTCCATCGGCTTGCCCGACTGGGTCTTCACAGTAGCGGCTGTTTTGATGCTGCTGGGACTACCCGCACTGCTCTTCTCTGCAAAGACTGAGCGCGAACGCGATGGCACAGACTCATCAGACGACTTCCTGGGTTGGTTGACCTATAAAAAAGCGCAATGGGGAGGGCTGTACTCAATGGCCGGATTGGGCGTCCTGACGATCGCCTTCATGACCATGAGAACCATGGGTATTGGCCCATTTGGATCGCTTCAGGCTTCGGGAGCGCTACAGGAGGATGCCATCATTATCGTAGCAGACTTCGAAAACACCACGGGTGAAGAAGCCCTGGCGTCCAGCGTATCGGAATTGATGCGCATTGCACTTTCTCAGTCCGACGCGATCAATCTGATGGAAGGCTCGGATGTCTCATCTGCTCTTCTCCGAATGGAACGAGCCTCTGACGATCTGATCGACGTCAATACCGCTATGGAGATCGCGCAGCGGGAAGGCGCAGAAGCCGTTGTTTCGGGGACTATCGGACCCATCGGAAACGGGTACGTCCTCACCGCTTCGATGCTCGCTGTGCACGACGGGTCGGAACTGATCAAACTGAGCCAAACCGCACGCTCAGCGGATGACATTATCGACGCGGTGGACCAGCTTTCCAAGGACCTGCGAGAGCGAATTGGAGAGTCGATCAAATCCATCCGCTCGAACGAAGACCTGGATCGCGTGACGACCTCCTCGCTGAACGCGCTGCGGCTGTATGCAGAGGGTCGCGGAGCATTAGACACGGGAGATTATGAACGAGCGGTTACGGCTTTTGAGCAGGCTATCGAGATCGATTCGACTTTTGCGATGGCTTATCGAAAAATTGCAGTAGCCTATAGCAATGCAGGGAAATCCTTCGACCTTCAGGTATGGGCTGCGACCCTGGCTTATAAACTGCGCGCTCATCTGCCCCAACGAGAGCGATGGATGACGGAAGCCTATTACTATTCCACGGTGACTAATAGCGACGACGAGACTGTGGAAGTCTACGAACGCATTATCGAACGCTACCCAAATGAAACGACCGCGCTCAACAATATCACCCTGATCTTACAGAGGAGGGGTGAATACGCGCGCGCTGAAGGATACCTCGAGCGGGCTCTGGAACTGGGCTCTTCCCAAGTCTATTTTTCCAATATGATGAACGTCCTGTCGGCTCAGAAGAAGTGGGACCGGGCCGAGGAAGTTCTTGATGATTGGGAGCTGCGAAATCCGAGTAGCCCGGGTCGTGCCGCCTACCGATGGAACACTGCCATGAATCTGGGTGACTACGAAGCGGCGGATACGTTAATCCACTATTCAGAGTTTTCACAAGATGACTACTGGAAGGCTGCCGAAGCATACGACCGCATGCGATTGGACGAATTGACTGGAAATAGTCAAGATGCAGACCGAAGTGCACGAATAGCGATTGAGACACAAATTTCCCGGGGTGCCACAGCCGCCGCTCTGGGAATCTACATTGATCTCGCATGGAGAGCTTTGGTATATCATTCAGACAGGGATCGCGCACTTGAATTGCTTGCGGAAGGGCTCGAGAGACTCCAGATCGAGGAGCAAGCTCTGCTTGATCGACCATACGACCGGATTGCAGGTATTTATGGCTTCATGGGCGAATCCGAGCTGGCCAGGCACTTCTGGAATCTGTTCCTCACCATTCCAGAATCGCAGCAACGTGGTTATCTAGGGCGTCACGCCATGGAATCGCAGGTCCTCAAGTCGGAGGGGAAATTGGAAGAGGCGTTGGCTGTTGTGCGGCGAGGACTAGAGCTGAACGAGTGTTTGATGTGTGGGGTCTATGAGCAAGCAGAACTTCTTGCGCAAGTAGACAGCCTCGATGCCGCTCTCGAGGTGTATCGAGAAATCCAGGATTGGACACAAGGAAATGCCCCGCTGTTCATGTCACAGTATAAGCCTGTGGTTTGGTTGGAGATGGGTGAACTTTACAGCCGCACCGGCCAGACAGACGAGGCCATCGAAGCTTACTCAAATTTTGTGGACATGTGGGAGGAGGCGGATGCCTCTCTGCAACCCAAAGTTCGCTACGCGCGCTCACGCATTGAGCGACTCCTCGATCAGTCGGTGCGCGAACCTGAATAGCCCCATTCATCAACCCACCCCAGGGAGGAAACGTCATGTTTATGCGATTCGTCCAGCTCAACATCAACCCGGACGCGGCCACTGCGTTCGAGCGGTTTTACGAGCACAGGGTGGGACCGGCGCTTCTGGCCATCGATGGGTGTGTATTTGCCCGACTCATCAAGGCCACCGACTCGGATTCCAGTTTCAGTTCATTCACACTCTGGGAGTCCGCTGAACAGGCTTTCGAATTTGAGAACAGTGGACAGTACGCGGATTTGATAAGTGAGAACGAGCCCTTCGAAATGGAATCCACCGAGTGGAAGATTCAGTTAACGGCGGATAACGTGCTCGAGTACAAGCCGGTCAAAGAGAAGCCGGTCGTAAAGGCGATGCCCATCGTCGCCGGGTCTTCAGAAGGTGATGCTGCGAGTCAAATCGGCGACCACACGTACGTGCGAGTTCTGAACGCGAAGATCAATCCGGGGCACTTCGAAGAACTCAGCCGGGAGTACGATAAACTGACTCCGGAGTTGTTGAGCACTCCTGGGTGCCGCGCTGGTTATCTCATCGCCATGAAAGACAACAGCGAGTGTATATCGGTAACCATTTGGGACAGCCAGGAGCTGGCCAGCAAATATGAGACCAGCGGTAAATTTGCCAAGTTGCTGGCAAAGGTCGCACCTCATTTCTCCTCTTTTTACCAGTGGAAAATGACGCTCGACCCATCGAAACGCAGCAGGACCCATTTGAGCGACGACCTCTCAATCCAGGGATACACCACGGTGTCAGCTGAATCGGCAGTCGAGTCTTAAATCGGATGGACCACAGACCGATACTGAGGGCATACTATGATTTCAACCTCTCTACGTCGTGGCGATGTACCCTACACCCATGGACAGTCTGTCCCTAAAGATCCATTCCTTCCTGCGTAGCGCCGGTTACAAACTGGACTCTAAAACAGATTCGGCAATCCAATTGGTTGCCTATTTTGAATCTGAATACGGTCTCAAGATGATGGGCTTTTTTGAGTCCGAATGGGTTTCCGAGCAAATTGAACGCGATCTGACCTCGGACGACGTCCTCGAGATGCGTGAAAACGTGTCGCCCGAACGGACGTCATGCGTTCGATCGGGACGTGGCTGCCATCTGGGACTGATCGGCCCTAAAATCTTACGGCAACACCGAGCTGAACTACCAGCATCGACGTGTCGGAATTGGTGACATCAAATGTCACATTCCCGTCTTCTCGTCGAATTGAGCCTTCTTTCAGGTATCCCGCGCGGGATCCAATCAGGTATTTCACTCCGAGATCGATGTACGCAGCGGAGGGACCCTTCTCCTGGCTGCCGCCATAAACCTGAAACTGCACTCCACCGCCAACACCATAGCTGAGCGCTGTGTCGTTGAAATTCGTGGATCGGGCTATTTCGATGTCTTCGAAGCCTTCGTTTTGTATCCGGGTCTGTGTAAAAAGGTGTTTGAACCCTATCAATGCGTCCGCGTAGGGCCGTATTCCCTCCAGATCTGGCTGAAGTCGAACGAAAAAGTGGCCGCTGACCATATTACCCGATTTCTGGATTTTGCGGACCCCGTGGTCCCGTATATGTACCCTTGCCACTTTTTGGGGCACGAGGACGGGGGCATGATGGGGCAGTTTCTGGTTATCGACGCCAACGCAACGGCAATTGAGCGGGAGGAACTCCCGAATGGAGATTTCCTTGTGTCCAATTATCCGAATCCAACCACAGACTGGACGACCATTTCCTACAGCCTTGAGCAGCACTCGCGCGTAAGAATAACGATCTACGATTCTCTTGGTCGAGAGGTGAAGACGATATTTGACGGATTCCGCTCGGCGGGTGAAAACGAATCAGTCTGGAAAGCGGGAGGTGTGGCACCCGGGACGTATTTCGTTCGATTGGAAATCGATGGGATGGCTCACTCGCATCCCGTATTGGTTACGCGCTGAGCATGGTCGCTCGGGCAACCAGGCCTTCCTTGATCCACTCAGCCAGCGTCTGTCGGTTCTGAGGTTTGATGAGGCGGTGTTGATCTCCAGAGTGGCGGATATTTCCAAGCTCGATGAGAATGGCCGTAGGCTTCGTTTCGCGAAGAATCATCAGATCACGAGACTTGATATCTCCGTGATAGCCTCGGTTGGGCTGATGAATGGCATACTGAGCCTTTACGGTCGATCTGATGGTCTCTCCAAGTTCTCTTCCGCTTTGACTTGCGACGATGAAATGTACATCGACCTGGGGTTCAACCCGGTAGCCATATGAATCGACATGTAGTGCGATAACCTGCTGGCTCTTGGCCGTGGCACGATGAGAGTCGTACAGTTCGTTGATGATCCTGGCACGGGTCCGGAGCCTGTTCGCCTGATTCAACACGATTTTTTTTCCGCCGAAATAGACTTCGTCTTTATCGGCCGGAAGATGCTCCGAATCACGTATGCCGTCATTCGGATCCCGCACAATAATATGTACGGTGGCGCCATCGGCTAGCAGTTCACGGGCGAGTCGAAGAGCGGTATCGTAAGCGATCTCATCCTCTACGATCTGCTTGCCTCGGTAGCGGCCCAGCGTTCCGGGATCGGGTCCACCGTGCCCTCCCACAATGTAGTATACGTGGCCTTCGAGCTGGCCGCTGACGAGGGTTACTTCTTCATAGGCCGGTCCGAAGATTGGATACCTTTTCGAACTGGAGGGGATCAGATACTCGACGCCCTTCTTCAACTCGTCGTTTTGAATCAGGTTGTTGGCGTTCAGCGTCTTGAACTTAGCAACAGATGAGGGGGTTGGCTTCACTCCCGATCTCCTCAAGAGGGACCAAATGCCCTCTCCGGTGCCTGGTGTAGCTGTTAGGTATTCCTGCCCAAGGAGTTGCGAAGGTTGCGCAATCCACAGAGCAATTAGAAACAGGCCGATCTTGAGGACTTTCATAAGAAAAGGACATTTGCGGTTGTCGATCCTGAAATCGGTATCGACGCAAATGCCCTTCTCTTAACGCTCACACGGGGTTATCTGGCGAGGCGTTGCTCCATGTCAGCTACCACATACGCCATGACGGCCATCGTAGCGACCGAGCGAGCTACCTCTTCAGGATCGAGTTTGTCAACGTAGTCTGCTTTGGTGTGGTGATACCAGAAATAGCGGTCTCCTTCGACGCGCAATCCCATCCCTGGAACGCCCTCGCGCATGATGGGACCGATATCTGCTCCACCTCCACCTTTGGTGATGAGCCCCGAATCGATCCGATCCAGGAGCTTCCCGATCTGGGTAATGGTGTCGAATGCTGCGTCACTACCCGAAAATCCAAAGCCTTTTGGACTGAAAACACCGCCGTCCGATTCCATTGCCAGGATGTGATCCTCGAGTTCGTTCATGTGGGCATCTCGATACGCATTTCCACCCCGCATTCCATTTTCCTCGTTGGTCCACATCACCACCCTGATAGTTCGTTGTGGTTGTAGACCCAGTTTTTTCA
>CALBJU010000134.1 GCA_937893205.1 uncultured Bacteroidota bacterium | reverse complement strand
CTGTCAGTTCAAGAAGAGACCAGTTCGGTAAATGAGGGATCCGGTCAGGCAAAAACAGGTGGTCGAAACACCAGAAGAACGGGTTCGCCAGGCCGTAATTCAGCTTCTGATGGATCAATTGGAGGTCCCGGCTTCGCTGATTGCCGTTGAAAAAGCCATCACCATTCAGAATGAGCTCAAGCGAGCTGATCTCGTCGTTTACGATCGCCGTGGCAAAGCCTGGATGGTTGTAGAGTGCAAAGCTCCAGGCATATCAATAAATCAGGGGACATTTGACCAGGTTGCCAACTATAACAGGGTGCTGCATGCTCCTTTCCTGTTTGTCACCAACGGAAACGACCACTTGTGTGCTCGAATTGAAGACTCGAAAATATCGTTTCTGGACGCATTGCCCCACTGGACGTCCGGAATCAATTCATGACCTTTTATTCTGAAAAACTGATAGCCGTCGCAGCAGTCCGCGAGGCCGCCGATCTTTGCCAGAGCGTACAACGAGAGTTAGCGGGAGGTACACTGCAGAAAGAAGATCGAAGCCCGGTCACCGTCGCCGATTTCGGAAGCCAGGCGCTGGTGTGTTCGAGGTTGAGGGGCGCCTATCCTGACGATCCAATTATTGCAGAAGAGACGGCTTCCATCCTGCGCGAAGAAGACAATGTCGAGATATGCCGACAGGTGATATCCAGAGTCAGAGAGATCCGTCCAGATGCCGAAGCTTCTCAGGTCCTGGAGTGGATCGATTATGGGGAACACAAGGATCAGGCCGATAGATTCTGGACTCTCGACCCGATAGACGGGACGAAAGGATTCCTGCGCCAAGATCAGTATGCGGTAGCCCTTGCGCTGATTGTCGAGGGGGAGGTCGTTGTCGCTGCTCTGGCATGCCCAAATTTGTCACTTGGCGTAGCACCGGGGGAGAAAGGGATCGTAGCGGTTGCTGTAAAAGATGAGGGAGCAGGGTTGTACACGCTGCGCGACATGAAATTGGTCGGAGCAGCGAAGGTTAGCGAGGCTACGGCACCAGCAGCGATACGGTTGTCAGAATCGGTGGAGGCCGCGCACACATCCCACTCAGGATCCCTGCAAGTGACCGAGATCATGGGCATTTCGACCCCGTCTACGAGATTGGACTCTCAAGCCAAATATGTGGTGGTTGCAGCGGGAGACGCTGAGATCTATATGCGTCTTCCGTCGGATCGCAGGTACGTTGAAAATATCTGGGACCATGCGGCAGGAATGTTACTCGTTCAGGAAGCAGGAGGGAGGGTCACCGATATCGCCGGAAACGATCTCGCGTTCAAACATGGGTACTTGCTCAGTGGAAACCGCGGTGTTCTAGTGAGCAACGGATTGCTGCATGAGTCCCTATTGAAGGCAATCGAGACGGCCGGCATCAAATAGCGCTTCTATGTCGCAGGGAACGCCTCTTTGAGGCGGCGACAGGCTTCTTCAAGTATCGGGTATTCCTTCGCAAAACAGAATCGAAGGACGGACGCACCATTGATGTCATCCTCAAAAAATGACCTACCGGTTACGGTACCCACTCGGGCTTTCTCAACAAGAGTATGACTGGCGCTCAGATCATCTTCAAAGCCTTCAAAACGTTCACGGAGCGGTGAGAAATCCGCGAGCACATAGTAGGATCCCTCGGGCCACGGCACGATAAATCCAATTTCCTCCAGTGTTTCGCACATCAGTGTTCGTTTACGGTCGTAGGCTTCTCCCATTTCTTTGAAATAGTCATCGCTCATCCCGAACGCCTCTGCGACCCCATACTGGAGGGGAGTAGGTGCACAAATGTATATCAAATCGGCCAGGAGGCCCATTTTAGCAATAATAGGCTCCGGCCCTACGGCATATCCTATTCTCCATCCCGTCATGTTATAGGTTTTCGAAAAGCCCGAAAGTGTGATTGTTCTTTCAAAGGCTCCAGGAATGGAGGCGAGCGATACGTGTTTGTTGCCATCGTAGAGCATGTACTCATAGATCTCGTCGGTGATGGCGTATAGATCGTGCTTTTGCATGAGCGCGACCAGGGTTTCGAGGTCTTGCCTAGACCAGACTTTTCCACTTGGATTGCCGGGAGTGGTGATGATAATTGCCTTCGTGCGATCCGTTACCAGACGATCAACGGCATCGAAGTCGATCGCCCAGTCGGGAGCAGCAGTGCGGACGAATTTCAGCTTTGTGCCCATCGCCTTGAGAAGATCGCAATGGTAGCTGTAGTACGGTTCAAAAACGATTACTTCATCGCCCGGATTGAGTAGGGTAAACATGGTGGCAACAAATGCACCTGTGGCGCCGACCGTCACCATTATCTCATCGATGGATGTGATCGGGATCTGATTATACTCGTTGGCCTTTTTTTTGAGCGCTTCTTGCAGAGGCATTATCCCGCCGTAGTGGGAGTAAATCGACCGGTCTTCGTCTATGGCTCGGTGGGCCCCAGATTTGATGGCATCAGGGGTCGGCATGTCGCATATACCCTGCCCCAGGTTGATTCCGTCCACGCCCTCGAGCAGTTGAGTAATTGCCCTGATACTGCTCTGTTTCAGACCTTCTGTGCGTTCAGCGAGTGCTTTCATTCAGTCGACAAGTATTTCTTGTGATAAGGTGGTGCATTGGACATGAGTTGACTGGCCACATCGCTGTCAGGAGTCTCCATTTGGCTCCGTTGGTTTACTCTTAAACAGCGAGCGCCAGCTCTTGAATTCCGTCTGGTAGGAAAGGCCCACACCTGCGGTATTCGAGAGGGTACTCTCTCCAAATATATCACCCTCTCGCCGGAAAAATATTTCGACCGAAACGCGCCGGCCAACACGAATCTCAACGACGAACTCTCCCTGCAGACCTTCATTGGCCTTGAATCCCTCCGTCGATCCCGCTCCTTGATAGACCCCCTCTCCTCGTATTATCAGGCGATCCCTGAGAAGCCGAAGTGCCACCCCATAGGTGACGTCCAAATCCTGAGCACTTTCTCCCTGCAGCCCAAAAGAGAAATCCACGTTAGGCAGCGCCTCGTTCAAAAATCGATTTAATTGTGCGGAAACGAGCTGAGACACGCTGTTGAACGCCAGTTGCCCTCCCGAACTGCTGGAAATATTTTCGGTGGTCAATTGAAAAGAGTTCATGACCAGTACGCTCGTCGCGTACTCTGTCGCGCGATCGGGCTGGTTCAATTGAGCCTCAAACGCCTGGTAGTTTCCCAGAACGCTCTGATTTGATCGATCTACGCTCAGAGACAGATCGACCTCGGGCGAATCCACGGTTCCGGTAATCTGTAGGTTCACAATGAGTGGGATCAGCCCCTCGCGGTTCGCATCCACGCCTGGCAGGCCGGCTCTGGAAGCTCGAGTCCGGTAAGCTGCCGAAATATCTAGCTGCGCGTTGACAGGATCTCCTTCCCAGACGATCGACCCGCCTTGATTGATCAAAAATTTTCGGATGAACACTTCGCCGGCCACAAACTGATAATCACCACTGCTTACCTGAAGCTGGCCAAAAACTTGTAGCGCACCGTCAGTCATGAGGAGTTGTACCGTACCCGTGCTAACCGCGTTGATGACGTCCCCCAGGAGGGGGTCTATGACCAGGTGAACGGTCGAGCCCTCTGGCGCGAATATGTTGAGATCAAGATTCAGACCATTGAGGAACTGCCTTTCGGCCGTTGGTCTCCTGGCAAGAAGGAAGGAACGTGTAGACAACTGCCTGAAATCCGGAACGATGTCGGGCGAATCTACAAACACGATAAACGCTTCATCGGTTCTGGACCCGGTCTGTGCGAGAGGAATGTATAGCTCGGAATCAGCGCGAGTTCGGGCATTCGGTGAGGTCAGGGTAGCATTGAAAAGCGGGCCACTCAGATTCAAATCACCAGAAGCGCGAAGGCGACCATAAAAAGGAAGATCTTCAGAATGGTCAACGTTCATTATCAGGAACTCATCCAGGACACCATCGATATCCAGAGTAAAGGCGGTGTAGTCATTGAAAAACAGGCGCCCCGTCAACTGCGCCGTTCCGCTACTCTGATCGATCATGGTGGACGAGAGGAAGTGGATGGCGTCGTGGTCGATATGAACGCTTCCCTCAAGCTCGTATCTGCCCTGGGTCCGCGGGATATCAAACTTTCCTTCCACGATGTCCAGGTCGATATCGAAAATGGGATCGAACATCTGACCCGTAATTGTGCCACGACCGGTCGTGTAACCAGATACCGTTCCGAGAGCCTCTTGAAAAATGTATTTGAAAAAGAAGAGATCGGCTCGGTCTATGTTCAAGAA
>CALBJU010000133.1 GCA_937893205.1 uncultured Bacteroidota bacterium | reverse complement strand
CATTGACCTGGATCCACAGGGTTTTCTGACTCGAATGATGGGTTTTCCCGAACCCGCTGCTTCGGCCTCGTCGATGGCTCTATTTGACCCCGAACCAGCGGACCCACCTCCCATACACAAGCTGAGCGCATTCGATCTGATACCTTCGTCGCCCGCACTTTCGTCGGCCCTTCGAAAATTAACGAAGCCCACCGATGTCCTCTGGGTAAAGGAGTATCTCGAACAACGTATCTCCGGATATGACTTTGTGTTGATCGATACCGCGGCCGCTGTAACCGTGTACAGTTTGAATGCGCTTGTCGCGAGCGATGTAGTCCTCATCCCAGTTGCTCCAGAGTATCAGCCAGTAATCGGGGCTGAACAAACGTTCAAGACCGTGAATATGGTCAAGAAGAGTTTGAATCCACGTCTTGCAGAGTGCCAATTCCTCTTTACCATGGTCGACGGTCGGAAGCGTAATCACAGAGCATATCGCGAGTACATGAGGGACAAATATGGCGATAGCGTAATGAAGTCCATCGTCAGGACGTGTACCACACTTTCAATCTCTGCGCGGGACGGGACGACGGTATACGATCTTGATCCTCAGGCTCGTGGAGCGATTGACTACGCTAATATTGCGGATGAAGTGTTGTCGCTGGTCCGTCCAGAAGAGCCGGCAGATCTTTTTGAGACAGAAAGGATTCATCTCGGCGGAGCAGTCCAGCATCATGAATAAAGTTCTATGATGGCCTTCCTGGTAAGATTGGCGGTCCTGGGGATCGTGTTGTTCGCGCTTCAGATTCCCGTAGCTGGAGGCCTGTTGATAGGTCCGATTTTTGATCCAATGGATGGGGTCTGGTCGACAGCTCGTTTAGCGCGTGGGCACGTCTCCGGCGAGATGGCCATCGAGGGAATGGATGCAGTGGTCAACGTCAGGTTCGATGAACGAGGCGTTCCACATATTTTCGCAGAAAGCGACAAGGACGCGACGATTGCTCTAGGCTATATAGTCGCACGAGATCGCCTTTTCGAGATGGATTTTATTCATCGGGTCACCACGGGCACACTCGCAGAACTGATGGGACCTGGGGCTATTGCGACCGATCAGCACTTCATAGGACTCGGAATTCCACAGGCTGTCAGGAAAAACACCGCGATACTGGCCGACCAGACTCCGCGTGAGGCGGAGGTGGTTACGTGGTACGCTCTTGGTGCAAATGCCTACATCAGCCATATGGACGTTTCCGATTATCCACTAGAATATCGGCTCCTCGGAGCGGAGCCTCCAGAGACGTTCTCAGCGGAGTTCACCCTCAGCCTCTTCACGTACATGGCCTACGACCTGAGTTTCAAGTCCTCCGATATTGGGTTGGAGCGAATCAGGACAGAGATGGGCCCAGAATCTTTTTCCGAACTGTATCCGAGATTTTCAAATTGGGAGAATCCCATTGTACCGCCCGAGCACTCTAGTTGGGCGGCAGGTCAGGCCTCCATATCGGGGAGATCTGTGGCCAGCATGCCCGGGTCACTGCCCGATGAATGGTCGAGCGTGCGCGAGGCGATTGTTGGTCACGACATCGGTCCACGGGACGGCTCGTCGCCCTTCGTTCCGTTTTCTGAGGGCTACGTGGAAGGAAAGGGATCCAACAATTGGGCGGTATCCGGATCACGCTCGACAACCGGTATGCCCATACTGGCGGGAGATATGCACCTTGCACTGTCACTCCCTGCCATCTGGTATGAGGCGCATATCGTGACGCCGCAGACTAACATTTATGGCGTGACATTTCCGGCCGTCCCGGCCATAGTTGAGGGGATAACCCCGACAACAGCCTGGACATTCACCAATACCGGATCCGACCAGATCGACTACTACCGCGTTCAACTCGATGATTCCAGGACTCATTACCTCTTTGACGATGAGTGGATTGAACTATCCGCAAGTGTCGACACCATTCTGGTAAGAGGAGCCGATCCTGTTGTCGAGACTGTTCTTTATAGTCATCACGGCCCAATTCAAGAGCGAGAGGACGGCGATTATGCGATAAAGTGGGTGGGGCATGAGTTCGGAACGACGTTCGCCGCACTATGGGACATGAACAGGGCCACGAACTACCAGGAGTTTGAAATGGCCACCAGGATGTGGGATTACCCGGTGCAGAATATTCTCTATGCGGGTCGCGACAGCATTGTGGCTATTAGGTCGACCGGATATTTGCCAGTCCGAGCAAGCGGGAATGCATTCGGTGTATTGGATGGTCGAACATCTGACACGGATTGGATCGGTCGAGTACCATTTGATGAGCTGCCACACTCCATCTCGCCGTCGAGGGGCTTCCTTACGTCGACCAATCAACGCCCTGCAAGTGAGGGCTATCCCCATTATCTCGGTCAGGACTGGCGCTCCATCTACCGTTCCATCCGGATTGAGGAACTACTCGAAGGGAAGACACTGCACACTCCAGAAGATCTCGCGAGCTATCAGGCCGATGTAAAAGCGGTTCAGGCAAGTTTATTTCTGCCGCACATCAGAACCATCGATGGGCTGTCAGAAGCTGGGCAACGAATTCAGGCTGTCCTGACTGACTTCGACGGTGTAATGGCCCTTGACAGGACAGAACCGCGCCTTTTCGGATGGTTTATGGACTCGCTGACTGACCTCATGTGGGATGAGCCCGTCTTCAGATTGGGCTCCGATCCAAAGGAAATACGCATCCTCGATTTACTGGCCTCGGATCCAAATTCCATTTGGTTCGATCTGATCTCTACACCGGATCGGGAATCTGCAGAGGACCTATTCAGAATGGCGCTGGATCGCTCAGGAGAAACGTGGAAGGCTGAGGGATATGAAGAGATTCCGCTTGGAGAGCACCAGACGCTCACCGTGCGCCACCTCACGCGATCAACGGCGCTCAGGCCACTTTGGCGCGAGGGATTTCCATTTGCCGGATACAATGAGACGCTTTCTCCAGCCAAATCGAATCCAGTGACATGGAGCGCGTCGTGGCGCGTCGTAGTTGACTTCTCGACCTCGCCACCTCAAGCAAAAGGGATCTATCCAGGGGGGCAGAGCGGAAATCCAATGTCAGTCAACTATGACGCGCATATGCAAAAATATGTTGGATTCGAATATTATGATCTCGATCTATCGGCGTCCTTCGAGCAATAATGTAGAAGAATTCCGGGCGATCGTGGGTCGTACCAAACCGTATGTCGACAGAAGAGCGTGATATGAAGCAAGGACCGGTCCGCGTACTATTCGTATGTCTGGGAAACATCTGCCGCAGCCCCCTCGCGGAAGGAGTATTTCGTAGTCAGGCGAAAGAGAGGGGCCTCGAGGACCTGTTTCACATCGATTCGGCCGGTACCGGCGCGTGGCATGTTGGCCAGGCACCGGACTCGAGAATGCGTCAGATTGCGATGAAGCACCGGGTTGACCTCAGTGGGCAAAGAGCTCGACAGTTCAAAGAAAGGGACCTGGTAGATTTCGACTACATTTTTGCGATGGATGACAGTAATCTTCGAGATATCCTGGTTCATGATCGAGAGGACCAGCATCAGGAGGGGGTTGTACTTTTTCGCAAGTACGATCCCGATCCGGATGATTATCAGGTCCCCGACCCCTACTACGGAGGCGATGGCGGCTTTGACAGGGTCTACTCGATCGTGGAGAGGACGGCGCAGGCGCTGATCGATCATCTTTCAAGCGTGCACAATCCGGATTCGAACGCCCCGTCTCAGCAGTAGGTACACGGCTTCCAAGAGACCTGTTTTCGTGGGTAGTTTATTCAGTCGAGCAACGACTCCACCAGGTCAAACAATGCTTTGGGCTCTTCTAAATCCCGCAGAAGGATCACCGGACCCGCTTCTTCCAGAACCTCGTAGTCGACGACACCGGTGGCGACGGCAACAGCTTGTGCGCCAAAGAATTGTGAGCAACTTATATCGTGCTCCGTGTCTCCAATAATGAGTGTATTGTGCGGCTCAAAGTGGCGATCACAGTATTGGGACGCTCTTTCTGCAGCGAAAGCCGGAAGTTGTTTACGATCCTCGTGATCACTGCCGAACGCGCCGAAAGGGAAGTAGTGTGCGACTCCGCCCGCCCGAAGTTTTGTATACGCGGTTGATCGGAGGTTTCCGGTAATCAGACCGAGCTGAGTGCGGGGATTGCTGGAAAACTGATCCAGCAATCCCCGCACTCCCGGCAGAAGAGTCACCTGCTCTGGCGTGAGGGAAGATTCGAGTAGATCGGCGTAGCACTTGAGGCAGCGCTCCATAAGCTCATCTATTCGCTCAGTGGAGAAGCCTGCATTTGTCAGGATATCCCGAACGATTGCAGGATCGGTTCGTCCCGCGAAAGAGACCCCATCTGTGGACAATTCTCTACCGTAGACTTGCTCCAGGGCGTGCCTTATGGAGGTGCGTCCCATTCCATTTGAGGTCAGCAGCGTACCGTCAATATCGAAGAGGACGAGGAGCATTCGTATCAGAGTTCCATCGAATACATGGAACTCGGATCGTCTTCGTGCCGAATCTCATCTACGGGCTCCTTTTTCCCTTCACCCGCATAGAGCTTATCTGGAAAGTTCAGCACGTAGGCTGCATCCTCTCCTATATTCTGATAAGCGTGGACAACACCCGGCGGGATCCTGACCACCATGGGATTGGAAGCGCCGACCTCCAGTACCTGCTTAACTCCACTCGAAACTGAACTGTCTCTAGAGTCCCAGAGATAGAGCCGGTAGGACCCGTGAAAGAACGCGAACAGATCAGTCTGATGGGTGTGTTCGTGTGGGCCGCGGGATTGTCCGGGATTCGTGAGTGACAGATACCCCATACTCGGGAAATCACCCGGGAGCATTTCATCGCTTCGGAAGATCTCAGAAAGCCAACCCCTCTCGTCCTGGAAGATCTGGAACGGTTTAAGCTCGACTCCTTCAATCGATCCCGTATTCCAATTCATCTCGCGCCCTCGCCTCCCAGCTCTTCGTAAAAGAGATCTCGGGAAAGCTTGTTAGCCTCTTCGAGTCCGTCGAACGTGCCCGCATCACCCCACCAACTCGACAGAACACCGTGCGTTAACGTGCCCGCGGCGGCATACATGTTGCTGACATCACTGATTTCGAGCTCACCGCGCCTAGAGGGGGTCAGGGTCGATATCAGATCAAAAACAGAGGAATCGTAAAAATAGATGCCGATTACTGAATAGGATGACGGCGGCGAGTCGGGTTTTTCAACTACGCGCGTGATTCGACCGTCCACGATTTCGGGTACACCATAGCGCTCTGGATCGTGTACTTCTTTCAGCAAGACGCGTGCACCCGATCCCTTTGCAGTCTGCTCGCGAAAGGCTGCTACTTCGTCCGTGATGTCCTCTCCAAGAATGTTGTCTCCGAGAGCGACGATAAACGACGAATCTCCAACAAACGTCTTACACAGATTGAGCGCCTGCGCGATGCCTCCCGGCTCATCCTGAACTCGGTACGTAAGGTCCAGTCCCAATCGAGAGCCACTTCCGAGAAGATTGACGACGTCTCCCATGTGTTCGGGGCTCGTCACGATGACCACTTCGAGGATTCCCGCCCTTCGAAGCCTCATGAGAGGATGATAAATCATCGGATAGCGACCAACCGGCAATAAATGCTTGTTGGTGACCCGAGTCAACGGATAGAGTCTGCTGCCGGTGCCCCCGGCCAAAACCACACCTTTCATAGACCTCTCAATTAGTACGGAATGACCTCGCGAAGGTACACAACAACTTACTCACGTGACCCGTATTGGCTCTCGTAGTAGGACTTGTAGCTCTCGTCTTGAACGCTTTTCAGCCAGGCTTCGTTCGAGAGATACCAGTCTACGGTTTTTTTGAGACCATCCTTTAGATCATGGGAGGGCGTCCAGCCCAGCTCAACCTGTATTCGGGAATTATCAATCGCGTACCTGAAATCATGTCCCGGGCGATCTTTTACAAATCGAATGAGGTCTCTGCTCGCTCCGCTTGGGTTTCCCGTGCCCACGTCATACTCATCCAGGAGAATGTGAATAAGATCCAGATTAGAACTCTCTTGTTGTCCTCCAATGAGATACGTGCTCGCGTTCTTCCCATTTCTCAATACCAGATCAAGAGCCTCGCAGTGGTCATCGACGAAAAGCCAGTCCCTGACGTTATCTCCCTTTCCATACACCGGTATTTCGAGACCCAGAGACGCATTATTGATGACCAGCGGAATCAGCTTTTCAGGAAATTGGTAGGGCCCATAGTTATTGGAAGTGTTCGTAAGAACGTAGGGAAGTCCGTATGTCTCCCCGAATGAACGTACCAGGTGATCAGCCGCGGCCTTCGATGCCGCATAGGGTGATCTCGGTGCGTATGCGGAATCCAGCGTGAAAGCACCCTCTGAGCCCAGTGAACCGAATACCTCGTCAGTCGAAACGTGATGGAAGCGGCACTTGCTGAAATCTGATTCCCAGTTGGAGAGTGCCACCCTTAGCAATACAAGGGTCCCATTGATGTTCGTTTGCACAAAGGTCGTCGGATCCAGAATGGATCGGTCGACGTGAGATTCAGCTGCAAAATGTACGACGGCGTCAAAACCGTATGATTCAAAGAGTTCAGCAACTCTTTTTTCGTCAGCTACATCTCCCTTCTCGAATCGGTAGTTCTCCATCGTTTCGATTTCAGTGAGATTCTCCAGATTCCCCGCGTAGGTCAACAAATCAAAGTTGACGAATAGGGTG
>CALBJU010000132.1 GCA_937893205.1 uncultured Bacteroidota bacterium | reverse complement strand
GTGATGTCGGCGATTTCTTCGTAGGCCAGCTGCTGAACGTCACGCAGCACGACGACTTCTCTGAACTCTTCTGGAATCTGCCGAAGCGCCTCCTGGATAAAGAAGTCCTGAATGGTCGACTCTGTGTGCTTGTCCGGGCTGAAGGTTTCATCCGGAATCTCAACTTCATACTCCTCGTCGTCACGATTCACGGACTGCAATGAATACAGGCGTCTACGCTTGCGTTTACGATACTCGGATCGGGCAAGATTTCCAGCAATCGTATAGAGCCATGTCGAGTACTTGGCAATCCGGCGATAAGAATGCCGGTTGCGATATACACGCAAAAATGTTTCCTGAAGAAGGTCTTCACACTCCTTCATGTCTCCGAGAAAACGATAGATGTAATTCGTCAGCGGATCTTTGTATCTGCCGACGAGAATGTCGAATGCCTCAACCGTTCCCATCTGAAACTGGGACATGAGGTCTTCGTCGCTCATTTGATTGAGCGCATCAAAATGTCGGTTGTTCGGGTTGACGTTTCCGATCATTCCGAATTCCGAAGCTTTCACCGTGAGAGTTCGCTTCTTCAGCTTCCCTGCGTTTTCGGTGTTTGTCATATTCAATAGGTAATCAGCGGTTCATTCCGCCTGGCTTTTCGTTGCACTGACAATCTGTCTGTTACAAGGTATGTATGGCAGGTGTCACTCTCCTGTCATCCCCCTGCTCGGATCAGCTTCAGGACCTGAGTATTTTGCGAAACATCAGATTCAGGATCATTCGATCACTTCGCTGACTTCCGCCTTTGAGCTCGAAATCGGCCGCTAAGAGGGCCGAAAACGCACTGTCAAGAGCTTTTCCATCAAATCGTCGCAGACACGCAAGATACTCCTTTAAAAAATAGGGCGAAACCCCGACGGTGGAAGCCATCTGTTTTTCACTTACTCGAGCGGACTGCAATCCTGTCAGTTGCCACAACTTTATAAAGAACGATGTGAGGACAGAAACAATGCGATTGCTCTCTCCCCGCTGGTTTGAAGACTGCTGCAACAATCGTTCCGAGATCATTAATGCGTCCTCATAGCGCCTTTCACCAACCACGCGCTGCAATTCGAATACATTGAAGTCTCTTGTCTGACCACTGGCCTGTACAACGTCTTCTGCCGTAAGGACTTCCCGCTCCCCGACATAAGTGGCGAGCTTGTCCAGCTCTGTTGAGAGGGCAGACAGTGACGATCCCACATAATCTGCCAGCATCTGGACGGCCTTCGGCTCGAGCGCGAAGCCGCGTTCCTTTCCAAGCGTTTCAATCCATCGCGGTACTTGATTGGGATACAATGCTTTGAACTCGACAGCGCGCGCTTTTTCCTTGAGAGCTCGGTATGGATGCCGGCTCATGTTGGGTTTTCCTGAGCACACCAACAGGACCACACAAGACGGATTGGGCCGCTCGGCGAGCGCTTTGAACAATCCGTTCTCTTTCATCTTGTCGAAATCCCGGATGATCACGACACGTCGAGCTGCCATCATCGGAAACGCCTGGCACGCCCCCAGAGCTGTCTGGGCGTCGACTTCAGAGCCGTAAAGAATGTCCAGGTTGAAATCTTTCTCGTGGGGCTCAATGGCAAATTCCAGCAGGGTTTCCTGCAAACGATCTATGAAATAGCGCTCCTCTCCGTACAGCAGATATACCGGGTCGAAATTTCGGCTTCGGAATGCGCTGCGAAGTTCGATATATGGATTTTCTCGAGCCACTTATCAACCTGAAAAAGAAATTACGCTCTCGCTGAGACGCTCGGCTATTGAGCACAAAAACTCTGCGTCGGACTGTGTAATCGCGAAGGCGAACTCTTCCATGCTCAGATCGCTGTTTTCTGGCGAAGCTGATTGCCAGATATCATCCTTCCATGTACGCAATCGTCCAACCATTTCGGTGCGTGCTTGAATCAACGAGTCGAGGATACGCTCGATCCCATTGCTTTCTTCCGCTTCTTGAGAGTCCATACCCAATCCCGGCAGGTGCTCGCGCTTCTCCTTCAGATCCATTTCTTGATAAATCTCGATCAGGGAGGGTACGGTCTCCAACGGCTTTCCAGCTAGCTGTGCCTCAGGAATTCGGATCAGCCAGGGACGCTGAGCCTCCAATTCTTCGATCAAGAAAGACAGCTGGTCCAGAACGGCGTCCCGGTGCGATATGGCTTCCCGCCCCGTTACCACCTATTGCGAGGCTTCAGGCGTATCCATTTCTTTGGCGAGCGACGCCAGGAACGCGCTATCCTTCAGAGAGTGGCGATTATTGGTGCGCTGATAATCCCACGAGGTGTCCCCGAACTGTGGGTTCTGTCTCGTACGAAGAAATTCGAGTCGATCGGTAAGCCGTTCTTTTGGCACCATGAGTCGATCCATTCCAAATATGGCCTCCTCTCGATCCTGAAAGGTCAGGTCATATTCCTTGGACATCACAATGGCTTCTTCCGGGCAGACCTCCTCGCAGAAACCACAGTAGATGCAGCGCAACATGTTGATCTCGAACCACTCGGGTTCTCGTTCCTTCGGCCCTTCTATCTCCCGGGATTGCATGGATATCGCCATCGGGGGACAGGCCCTCGCACATAGATTACACGACACACAGCGCGCCTTTCCTTCTTCTTCGACCAGGACGGGGCGCCCCCGGTAGCTGTCCGGAGGATACCATTGTTCTTCGGGATACTGAAAGGTGTACATCGGCTCCTTCACCATCTTCCGGAAGGAGTAGCCCAGTCCCTTGAACACTTCGGGAAGGTAGAGACGCTCCCAGAAGTTGAGTTCTCGCTCATTCGAGCGGGCCGTATTTAGCGGAGTGCCACCCATGCAGATATGCGTTTGTTTCTTGCTGTGATTAGCCTTCGTGCCTCAGGTAATATACTGTGGAATCGGATCTGAGAAAGAGTCGATCCACCAATTCAAGAACGCTTTACTTTTGCTTGAAGACCAGCTTGAGGGGAACGCCCTCAAATCCGTACTGCTTTCGCAGCTGGTTCTCAATGTATCGCCGGTAGGGCTCCCGGATTCCTTTGGGGTGGTTGGTGAAAAACTGAAAGACCGGGGGTGCCGATCGGACTTGTGTTACGTATTTGATCTTCACCCGTTGATT
>CALBJU010000131.1 GCA_937893205.1 uncultured Bacteroidota bacterium | reverse complement strand
ACATCGGAGACCAGCAATTCGCCGGAATCAGGGTCGACGAAGTTGCGCCACACACGACGAAGGAAGCGGTTCACACCAACGATGTCGCGGGTATTCCAGGGCTTGGAAGCCTCCAGGGGTCCCATGTACATCTCATAAAGTCTGAGCGTGTCACACCCGTATTTTTCATTCACTTCATCCGGAGAAACGGCATTTTTAAGGCTTTTACCCATCTTTCCGTACTCTTGCTGGACGGGGGAGCCCTCGAAAAAATACTGACGGTCGTGCTGATCCTGTACAGCCATTGCCGGGCGTCCATCCTGGTCGACTACCTGAGTCGCGTCAACCGCAACTCCGCGTTCATCCCGATAGGCGAACGCCTGGATGTAGCCCTGATTGAACAGTTTTCCGAAGGGCTCCTTTGAAGACACATAGTCGAGGTCGAACAACACTTTGTGCCAGAACCTCGAGTAAAGAAGATGTAGTACCGCGTGTTCCACCCCCCCGATGTAGAGATCAACCCCGGTCGGAGACATCCAGTATTTCTCCTTTTCAGCATCGATAAACGAACCATCATTCTTGTTATCGATGAAGCGCAGGTAATACCAGCATGAACCTGCCCACTGCGGCATGGTGTTGAGTTCGCGCTCATAGCGTTTGCCATCGATCTCCACCACCCTCCAGGATTCGGGTGCCCGGCTGAGAGGTGGCCGCGGCGGGGCATCAGGATCGTCGCTAGCAGTGGGTTTGAAGTCCTCCATTTCTGGAAGCTCCACGGGTAGGTCGGATTCGTCGACCGCTCTGACCGAACCGTCCTCACCACGTAGGATAGGGAAGGGTTCGCCCCAGTATCGCTGCCGACTGAATAGCCAATCACGAAGTTTGTACGTCACGGTGGCCATCCCAAATCCTTCGGCCACCAGCCACTCGTTCATTCTGGTTTTGGCTTCGACGACTCCCATTCCGTCCAGAAATTCGGAGTTGATGGCCACTCCTTCACCCTTATAGGCCTTCCCTGCATATCCGTCTGGGGGTTGAACGGTGCGAATGATGGGGAGGTCATACTGTTCGGCGAACTCCCAATCGCGATCGTCCTGGCCTGGAACTGCCATGATGGCACCCGTTCCATAGCCCATCATCACATAGTCCGCGATCCAGATGGGAATCTGGCTCCCACCAGCTGGATTGATGGCGTACGAACCGGTAAAGACACCGGTTTTTTCTTTCGATTCTGACATTCGGTCGATGTCAGTCTTTCCTGCAGACTCTGTTCGGTAACTCTCTACGGCAGATAAATTCTCAGGAGAAGTGATCGAGTCAACCAGCTCGTGCTCTGGAGCGAGAACCATATAGGTGGCCCCGAAAAGGGTGTCCGGGCGGGTTGTAAATACGCGAAGCTTCTGGGTCTGTCCTTCAACGGCGAAATCGATGTGAGCCCCTTCACTCCGCCCGACCCAATTGCGCTGCATCATTTTAACGGGTTCGGGCCAGTCAACTCCGTCAAGATCTCCCACCAGTCGATCCGCATACGCGGTGATGCGCAACATCCATTGCTTGAGGGGACGTTTGTAAACCGGATAGTTGCCTCTTTCGCTGCGACCTTCATTGGTTACTTCTTCGTTGGCGAGCACGGTTCCGAGGGCCGGACACCAGTTTACAGGCACTTCTGCGAGGTAGGCAAGGCGGTATTTTTCAAGGACACGGGATTGTTCAAGATCTGACAGATCGCTCCATCCTGCATGTTCTTCTCTGAGGAGCGGAATCAATTCGTCGATAGGCCTGGCCCGATCCGCCTCCCCATCGTACCAGGAGTTGAACAGTTTCAGAAAAATCCACTGGGTCCACTTGTAGTAATCGACATCCGTGGTGGCCAGCTTTCGATCCCAGTCGTAACTCAACCCCAGGGCTTTCAACTGCCGGAGCATGTTGTCAATATTGTTCTCTGTGGTAATGCGAGGATGAACCCCATGCTCCACGGCGAACTGCTCGGCAGGTAGTCCGAAGGCGTCGAAACCCATCGGGTGCAGGACGTTGAAACCACACATCCGCTTGTAGCGGGAAATGATATCAGTGGCGATGTATCCGAGCGGGTGCCCGACGTGCAACCCCACGCCGCTTGGATACGGAAACATGTCGAGGACGTAGAACTTTTCCTTCGAGGTATCAACGTCCTCGCTCGTGCGAAACGTCTTGTTTACCTGCCAGAAGGACTGCCACTTGCTCTCAATTTCCTGGAAAGGATAGTCAGCCATGAATTCAAATCTCGATGACCTGGTGAGCGGTCGTATTCAGGTCGAGGTGTTGGATTAGCGTCTGCCCCAGATCTGGGCCGTACTTATTCAAAAAATATAGTGGTGACAGAACTCGTTCCTGGAGAATTCCGAACGGAAAAAGACTCGTTGATGCTCGATTTAGCTGGGTTCTAACAACATCGTGCTGCAGTTTTTCCGCCTTTTCTACCCGACTCTGCAATCGAGACCACTCTTTCATGAAGGCAGCCCGTGTGGCGTCCGCAGATTTCACGAGGGAGCGGTCGATTTTTTCTATCACAGGCTTGATTTCATTTACTGCCTTGTGCAGACTCGCTGACGCAGATTTGAATTCTGAATCCAGATCAACTTCCATGTGATCCAAAACGACTCGTCCAAAAAGTCTCTCTAGTTGCTCTTCGAAGTCAGGAATTGACAGGTCCTGCCGCTCTAATATTTTGCCGACCCGTTTTTCAAGAAGGGTCGCACTTGCCCTGGGATAAATGATAGGCATGGGGATGTCCGCCCACTCATAGAGTGCCTTGAACTGAGCAAAATAGGCCACCTCTCCGGGTCCGGCTACGTACGCTGCCGTCGGTAGGACGGTATCCTGCATCAGCGGACGCATCACAACATTGGGACTGAAATCCTGCGGACTCTCCTTGAGCCTTTCCATCAGTCGGTCACGAGAAACGCCCTGCCCATCTCGCGTCTGGAACTCCTCATTACCCATGTCAATGGCCATGCGGCCAGCGTCGGTATGCAGAAACAGGTTGGTCGGATTAGTTCGAACCTGGACGTGATAGTCTTTCTCTAAGTCTGCGTTTACTGATTCAAGTAGCGAAGATGAGGTGGAAAAGTCTTCAATTTCCTTCGCGAAGAGTGGACTCGCCATGGACTTCAGTCCGGGATCATCCGGAGACAGAAAAAGAATCCTGCCAGGTCCTATAATGGCATCCATTACCGTTACGAACGCTTTCAGCATTGAGTTTTCAGAGGCGTAGGCACTGCGCAGGAGAGAAATCAATTCATCCCGAAAATCGGTGGGCTGCAAAAGATTTTCAACATCTTCGACGGCTGCCGTAATTTCGGGTGTGAGCATGTGGCGCCCCACAGCTGTCATCGCAGAATCACCATCGGCCGGACTGGCCGGACTAGCTGGATTGTAGACCACTTTTTTAGCCTCATCTCCCGACAGAAAGCCGGCCGAAGCAATTTCTTGGAAGTCGTGATCTTCACCCTCCAGCCAGAACACAGGCACCGCAGGCTGGCCGGTAAGTTGCTCGAGCCGAGCAGCCAATTGAATGGCCGTCACAGATTTGAACAATGTGTAGAGCGGACCGCCAAATAACCCGAGTTGCTGGCCGGTCACGACGGCGACGGAAGATGGGTTCGATATTTTTTCGACGAGCTTTGCTGAGCTCTCAGCGATATCGAAGTTCGCAGCCTGTCGGGTCAGAATTTCTGCCAGCTGCGAGCGATTCGGATGCTTGGCAGCAGCGCGCTCGCAAGCACGAATCAGGTCTTCGTCGCTACGATAGTCTCCATTAAAAAAGGGAGCAAGTTTTTCGAAATCCTCAGTGTAGTCCTTGAACAGGCGTGAGAAGGATTCGAAAGAGGAAAAAGGAATGGGATTCAATTCTGCTCGCTTTTTAAGCGCATGATGTCATCGCGCAGTTTCGCCGCCCGCTCGTAGTCTTCGTCGGCAATCGTTTTCGCAAGATCATCTTCCAACTTCTGGAGAGGACTCTTGGGTGACCCTTCTTCTGGCTCTTCCGCTGACTCGTCCGGCGTAGCTTCAACGGCTGCAAGATCGTCTTCATCTTCAGTCGGAATGCCGGCTTCGTCGAGGACACCCTCCGATACGAATATTGGAGCTCCAACGCGCACAGCCAGTGCCACTGCATCACTGGGCCGACAGTCCAACTGAGCTTCTGTTCCGTTTACTGCAAATCGAATTTTGGCGAAAAAAGTGCCCTCTCGAAGCTCATCTATCAGAATATCCGTTACGTTCGCTGCGACTGATTCGAAGAGATCTCGAATCAGGTCATGCGTCATCGGCCGGGGCGGCTGTATTTTTTCGAGCTCCAGCGCTATCGCCTGGGCCTCAAAAGCTCCGATGATAATGGGCAGGCGACGGTTTCCATCTACCTCTCCAAGCACAAGCGCGTATGCACCACCGCTCGAGGGGCTCGTGGAGAGTCCGATGATATCTACCTGTACTAGATCCATGAATACACGTTTGAGGTGAGCAGTTTATGGGAGTGTTTTTCGACTCCTATCGCAGCTATCGAAGAAGGAGGCTATTTTCCAACGATCGAATTCAACGCTTCCAGAAAGGCCTTGTTCTCGTCTTCGGTCCCGCTTGTAACACGAAGAAATCCGACCAATTCGGGGTATCCTCCCATGTTTCTGACGAGGACCCCTTTATCGGCGAGTTCATTGAGGAGAGTAGCTGGATCGGCCGAGGTTCGGAAAAGCACAAAATTGGTGTTCGTGGGCCTGACCTCGACACCGTCAATCGACGAAAGAGCCTCTTTGAGCGTTCGTGTATTGTTCAGAATAATCTGAACCCGGTCCTTTACGAGCTCCTGATTTCGAAGCAGTAGGAGCGCCACCTGCTCCGACATTCGATCTACCATGAACGGAAGGCGGGATTTCATCATCTCACTGATAATCTCCGGGCGCGCCACCATGAATCCGAGCCGAAGTCCCGCCAGACCGAACGCCTTCGATAGCGTTCTCATCACGATCAGGTTGGGGCAATCGTCCAACAGCGAAAGAGCGCTGGCTTCCGTATTGAACTCATGATAAGCCTCGTCCACGACGACGAATCCCGGTGCAGCGCGAACAATCTTCTCGACATCCGAGAACGGCATTGCGAGTCCCGTTGGATTGTTCGGCGTGGTCAGAATGACCAGATTGGGCCGGTTAGTTTCGATGGCGTCCAACATTGCACCAACGTCGAATTGAAAGTCGGAACGACAGGTGATACTCACGGCTTGCCCGCCGTGCAGGTGAATCATGGATTCGTATAGGGCGAACATTGGGCACGGTAAAACCACGACATCGCCGGGATGTATGAAGCACATTCCCAGCGTGTAAGTCAATTCATTGGAGCCGTTTCCTACGAGTATACTCCCTTCTGGAACGCTGCAATGAGATTCCAGCGCGGTCAAGAGTTTCGCGGGCTGCTCGGAGGGGTATCTGTTGAACGATATCTGGAAAAACGCCTCCAGCAGTTCTCGTTTAAGTGCAGGTGGCAGATCGAACGGACTTTCGTTCTGATTTAATTTGACCGGTACCTTTCGCGCTCCGGGTACGGTGTAGGGTCGCTGGGACCGTACTTCGGGTCGAATCAGATCAAGAAGGGTTTCAGGGACCGGTCTAACCATGGAGATGAATTTCGGAGCGTTCTGGGAGGTTTTGATTCGGGTGCATAACCTTCAAATCAATAAGAATCCTCATCACCGGAATACGCCTCATCTAGTTCCCCTTCCGGCAGGGAAATATCGGGAAGACCACGAAATTCATAGTCTGGAAGGCACTCATCTTGAATGTATCTGACCACCTCATGCATGGCCGATACAAATTTGCCAAAGTCCTCTTTGTAAAGAAATATTTTATGCTTCTCGTACCGGTTCTCGTCGACCTTCTTGCTTTCAGTAATGGTTAGAAAGAAGTCTTTACCTGATCGAGTTGTCTTTACGTCAAAAAAGTATGTTCGCTTTCCAGCCGGTACCCGCTTCGAAAATATCTCGTCTCGATATTTAGCTGGTCGGCTATTCCCACCCGAATAATATTCGTCTTCCGGTTCGTGGAAATCGTCTTTATACTCCTGCGATTCCTGTTCCTGGCTCATCAATTCCTCTCGCTCGGGGTCCCTGGCGCCGTTTCGCCCAGCTGGACTGGAGCATCTTCAGTGGTGTCAACGGAAAGGCCAAAATATGCGTCTGGGGCACATTTCCATCTAAATATGCACACGCGGCTCACAAAAACGCAAAAACGGGTCTGGAAAATGGCCTAAAGCCTGCTGGCAGAAGCTCACGTTTTCACGATTAAGGCCCGCACAAGACGCTGCAGGTCGTTCTGGACCTGCCGGCCCACCTCGAGCACCTCTTCATGATTCAGAGACAGGTCACCGAGACCGGTGGCGAGGTTGGTAATGGTTGAGAGGCCAAGGACGCGCATCCCACGAGCGGAGGCTTCCACTGCTTCCGGGACAGTGCTCATCCCTACCGCGTCGGCACCCAGAAAGGCGAACATTCGAATTTCAGCCTTCGTTTCGTAGCTCGGTCCGAGCGTCCATAAATAGATACCGCTTTCGGTCTGAACTCCCATTTCACGCGCCAATTCAGCCGCTCGTCCGGTCCATTCAAGATCATATGGATGCGCTTTGTGTCTGACTCGCGAGGCGGTCTCTGGTGCCTGGGTGTGGCCAGCTCGGATGGACCTTCCCAAGCTGAAATTGATATGGTCCGTTATCCACATGAGCGTTCCCGGGGAAAACCGAGGGTTGATTCCTCCGGCCGCATTGGTGAGGATCAAGCTCTTGACTCCCAGCTCAGCAAGGAGCCGCACTGGAAACGTCGCGGCGTGCACGGTGAGGCCTTCGTAGACATGCAGTCGTCCCTGTACAAATACCACCTTTCGGTCCTCAATCGTCCCGAAAATCAAGCGTCCCTTGTGCCCCTGGACGGTGGATCTGGGATAGCCCGGTATCGACTCCGTTTCAATTACCACCTGATTGTGGGCGACATCGGCTAGGTCGGAGAGACCTGAGCCCAGAATCAGGCCGGTCTCCGGGTCATCATTTATTCGTTCCCGGACGAATTCAAGGGCTTGCTCAGTCACCTCGAACTCATTCATGACACGCTCAACTTCAGCACGGCCATGGTCATATCGTCAGTCCTTCCCATACCCTCGATAAAATGGTGCACATCTTCTGTCATCAACCGCAGAATAGTCAAGGCGCCATGTTCTCCGATGTGCGTCATCTTTTCCACCAATCGATCGTCGCCGTACAGATCTCTGGATCTATTCATGGCCTCCGAGAACCCGTCCGTATAAAAAACGAGCGTATCCCCATCCTTCAGCTCGACCACGGCTTCTTCAATGTTATCATCAAATATCGAACTGTCCGAAAAACCGATCGCCATTCCCTTTGGCCTCAATGCCTCAGCATGGCTGGTCTCGGCTCGATATAAAATCGCTGGATTATGGCCAGCTCTCGCGAAAGTAAATGTCTTGTTGATCGGATCTACAACGCCATAGATGACCGAAATGAACGTTCCTGCCGGTGCGTTCTGGCAGAACAGGTGATTCAGCTTTCGCATGACCTCTGCTGGAGGGAGGCCCTGCCGCGACAATGTTTGCACAATTCCCTTCACGAGGGTCATGAAAAACGCCGCCTGAATCCCTTTTCCACTCACATCGCCAAGAACAAACGCGAGGCGGTCATTGTCGAGCGTGATGAAATCGTAGTAATCTCCTCCTACTTCGGTCGCAGAAAGACACATCCCCGCAATGTCCAGTCCTTTTACCACGGGCATTTTTCGTGGCAGAAAAAATGATTGGACCTGATGCGCGATCTCGAGTTCTGTTTTTACGCGTTCCTGCCCCGCCAATTCCGTGACGTACTCCGGAACGTAGTTGATGACTTGTTGACCGGTTCGTTTACTGGTCACTCCGACGAATCCAAGAATCAACAACGATCCAAGAAATACTGAACCCATGAACACATCGATCCAGCCAGTGCCTCCAACGACCAAAAATCCTTCAGACAGTCCCCACATCAGATTCACCGAGAACAGAGCAACAATCGCCGTCAGGATATCATAGCGAACGAAGGTCAGGACAAGGGTCAGAGCAAATAATGCACTGACGCCGAGGGTAATGTATCCCGGCACGAGCGGCATGGGTCCAATCTGAATCAACGAACCGACCCCTGTCACGAGGGCCACCGTCAGGATTGGTTTCGATGACCAGCGATAGGCAAACGTTCCAACACCGACCATCAATAGGAGGGTCAAAAAGTAGGAAGACTCAAACGCTGCAAACGACTGCATAATCATGGGTCGAAATGATGAGTCGACCATCATCGGTCCGGTTAATTTCAGGTGCAGTCCAGGAAAGAGTTGAAGGACGAGTACGGAGATGCCCAGCATTACTGCGCCGATGGAGAGACCACGCGTGAGACTGGCCCCCATGGGTTTATTCTGAAAATCACCGAGCCTCAGCAAGATCAGTGTTCCGAGTTTTTCCTCGTAGGTTTCGCGGACCACAGAATCCGTGACGCCAGCGATCATGAACGTGAATATGGCCACCACCCCGGCGATGATCGAAAAGACGATCAGCCGTCCGAGAACATTGCCCCATAGCGGTGCTCCACCCAATATGCTGGACATGGCAGGCGTGTTCATGACCACCACCACGCCCGCGAGAATACCCAGGATCATGGAATCCACCAGAGCGCTCTTGATGTCGAGAAGTCGAGCCGAGAGACGGCGAAAGAACACAACCACGATGACGAACCCGAGTAGCGCAATCAGCCCGATCTTGATGAGTGTAAGCACACTCGTCAAGGTCGAATCGTCCTCTCTATCGGGATTGTAACTCACCGAGAGCCGAGAGAGCGTTCCTGTGACTGGAAGCGACGCTTTTGCGATAACGTGTTGACCCGCAATGGGAGGCTCACTGTGCAATACGAGGCGCGCCATCTGAACCGAGCCCCTCGAAAAGACAGACATTGAGTCTATTTTCCAGGTAACGTCGGCTAACGCAGTCCGGTCAAGGTGATAGTTCATCAGCTGTACGATGCGCGAGGAATCGAGCGATACAGGCTGAAACAGTTGGAGCGCGTCGAGCAATGAATTTCCAGATTCCTCGGTGGTGACATCCAGGTCAAATCTCAGACTGGAAGCGAAGACCGAGTCCGGGATGGCTTGCAGTGCGGCCAGAGCCTGAACGTTACTGGAGGTGTCTGCTCTGATGATGGAAGAGAGAGCACGCCTGTTGATTCGCTCAAGTGCCGATCCGTAGAGACGTGACTGAGCTCCAACGATCAGATTCCGATTCTCAAAGGCAAGGACGCTGCCTTCTTGCGCGAGCTGAACCACGAAGATTGGACTGCGGTCTTCTACGATACCAGTCGCGTCGGCATCCCGCGGGATGTAATAAGTAACATTCCAGAAATAGGCAGCTATCTG
>CALBJU010000130.1 GCA_937893205.1 uncultured Bacteroidota bacterium | reverse complement strand
CGGCGACATCCCAAGGCATCAAGCCCTGCTCGAAGAAGCCCTCAAATCTTCCGCAGGCAACCCAAGCGAGATCTAGAGATGCGGCGCCGGGTCTCCTGACTCCCCTCGAATCTTGCCAGAATCGACGAATACACTCGGTATAGGCGTCCAGGTAGTCAAATTGCTTGTAGGGAAAGCCAGTGGCGATGAGTGAATCCGCAAGTAAGCTCGTGCGGCTGACCCGGCATGAAGCATCGCCGAAACGGGCACCAGCACCTCGGATCGCGCTGAACGATTCTCCCCGACAGACATCATAAACCAGGCCCATCATGGCCTTGCCGTTCAGCATGAGCGCGATGGAGATTCCATATTGCGGAACGCCGTGCATGAAATTGGTTGTTCCGTCGAGGGGGTCCACAATCCAAGAGTATCCTTCTCGATGTCTCGGCTCGAGTTCGGCAGGATTGAATCCTTCTTCTGCCAGAATATGATGATCGGGATAAGCCCGGCGAATAAGCCCGACGATGATATCCTGAGCTCCCTCGTCCACAAAAGAAACGATATCGTTGAGCCCTTTCTCGTGAATCAGATCCGCCGCGACAGCACCCGCGTGAGACTGAATGAACTCGGCGGCCTCTCTGGCGGCTAGTTCAGCAAGGATCAGTGCTTCTCGATAGATAGGGTCAGAATCCGGGTCACTCATAGAGATCGAGGTGGGCGAATTGTCGTATCATTAAGGCAGAGCGAATACGTCAACCCTCTCATCTCGTCCAGGTTCATCTCAGCATGCAGCGATCGGCGGCGTTTCTGATCCCGTTATTCTTTTGTTGGTTGCTCCTGTTCTCGGTTGGCTGTGACAAGCGGCCCGTTTCTTTCACCGGTCCCATCGAAGCTGCCGAGCAAGATTCGATAATTACGTTCATCAAATCTGTCAGCCAGGACGCTATTCGGGCCTCCTTCGAAGAGCTGAATGCGTATTCCTACCGCAGATATCTGCGCACCGAGCAGTTTGACGATGAAGATTTTCTGATTGCGTTCACCGAACAACTTGTAGATGTGTCTGTCAGCGCAGAAGGCAGAACCAGTTCGGTCACCAGGGCAGATTCCGGGGGTGCTTTTGATTTCGGATTCTTCAATCAATTCGTTTCCGAAAATGTCGATGATCCTGATCCGGTCGACCTGGTTCCCTACCTCGTTGAGGAGGATCCTTCCTATCTGAACCCCAAAAACATCGATAAGTACTCGTTCAGAATGATGGGGGATACGCTAATGTGGGACCGCTCCGCCATGATTATCGAAATTCGGGCCAGGCCTGACCTCGCCGATGGGCTGAATGTGAGAAAAGTTCGCCACTATGTTGATCGATCGACCAATGAACTGGTGGCCGTGTATCTGGAGCGGATCGATCTGGGACTACTGTTTCGCGAAGAAAGCACGTTTTTCATGCACATTCGACCCGCAGAAGGCGGCAAAATGGTGCCCTACAACACGAGGTTTACAACTCTCATTCGGACACCGTTTCGGGGCGCCTATAAAATTCGGACGGTGTCTACCTATACGGACCACACGCTATAATTCCCTGAGACCTACTGACTCAGAGGATCTGTGAGATAGAGTGCTGCAAGCTGCGTGTCTGCGAGAACCGCTCCCATTGTGATGATGGATCCTTCTATCGCCTTCGTGAGAACCGCCCTGGCCTCTTCGTATTGATCGTTTTGGAGGAAAATGCGTGCGAGCTGGACGTGACCTCGAGGATCATCTTCATCCTGCGCCACCGCGATCCGCGCCAGCGATAGGGCTTGCGAAATCTGAGCCAGATTGAGCGCACAAGTAGAGAGTCTGACGTACTGCTCGATTTGGGCCAGAAATAAGTTACTGGCAGTGTCGAGGGCCTCCATGGCAAGATTTACACGATCAGTTGCCGCCGCCGTCTCACACACCAGAACGTATCCCTCGCCGTCGTCGGGAGCCAGGAGTATGGCTCGTGCGGCGTCTCGATGCGCTTCCTCCGCTCGATCGAGTTCCAGGAGGATGGCAGAACGAAGTTTAAGAGCCTCCGTGTCGTCCGGTAGTTTCTTCAATACCCGGTCTATTCTGGCCTTCGCTTCGAGCAGGCTGTTTCCTGTCAACCACGCGGTTCGAGCGCGGTGATACTGCACGTTCAACTCGGGGGGACGAAATGCCTGAGCCTGAGTCGTGAGAGTGAGCGCAGATAGGAGTACTATGAATAGAGTCGTTTTCATCTACCCGGGAGCGGGCAACAATCGTACCCCGCGCCAAACGGGTTGAATTCTGTGGCTGCGACGTTCATAAAATCGTTCAAAACGCGTTCTACAGGGGTGAGACCCGCAATACGGTGTCTATCTTATCGGGGTCGTGTCTATTATAGGTGACATGGGTCATAAAAGATTGATCACAAAAGGTCGTCGGAATTCACATTGGTCAAGCAGTCTCCTTTTTCGTTTACCTCAGAGGGCCTGGGTTCGGTCCTGAGGCACTACCGGCGCACTGATTCGACGACTGCGCGGGCGAAAGAGTGGCTTGAGGAAGGAGCAGCGCACGGCTCGGTGGTTCTCGCTGATTTCCAGGAGGCTGGGCGCGGCAGATTTGGTCGCCGCTGGGAATCGGATTCCGCGCAGAATTTGTTGATAACCATCGTGATCAAGAAGCTTCTGCCGCGCCCGACTCTGCTTCCCCTTGCTGCCGCAATGGCCGTGTATGACACCGTGTTGAAGATTGAATCCACGCTCGACATCACTCTCAAATGGCCAAATGATGTTCTGATTGGTGGCAAAAAAACGGCTGGAATCTTGATCGAATCGCCGTCGGAAGGCATTTACCTCCTCGGCATCGGAATCAATGTCAATCAGGAAAACTTTCCAGACGGTCTTTCAACAGCGCCGACCTCGCTGCTCCTGGAATCAGGTCGCAGGCACGATCGCGCAGAAGTGTACTCCCTCCTTTTAGCCCGCCTGGAAGATTGGATTCCCCAGATGGAAGCTGCGGATTTCATTGCCTCATATACCGAGCGCCTCTCGGGTGTCGGGAGCGAAGTAACTGTTTCTGGTGAGGCTACTGGTTTGTTCGTGGGTGTCAGCGAAGAGGGCGGCCTGATACTGGAAACTGATTCCGGAAGGACGGTGTACTTTGCCGGCGACGTGACGTTGGCTGCTCAAAGTGGCGACTGAGATCCATTCACACGCCGAGCGCGGAAGCTTCCACCTCACAATCAGATTGATCATATGTGGCTTTTGATCGACATCGGGAACAGTTCTTCCAAAGCGGGTCTCTACGATCCGACCGCAGGAACGGCAGAAGTGGTAGGCGAAATCATTTCCTCACGAAGATTTGAGCACGGTCAACTCTTGGGAGCGGAGCTGGAGGAATTCGTGGGGGGAGAGTCGATTGGGCGCATTGGCGCCGTTTCTGTCGTTCCAGGTAAGAACTGGCAATGGGTCGAGCAGGCCAAGCGATTGTTCGATATGAGTGTCACGTTTTTCGACGAAAACTCGACGATGCCGTTCGATCTGAGGTACTCCACACCCGACACGATGGGCAATGACCGTATCGCCGTGGCCGCCGGCGGTTGGGTGAGGTACGGGATTGAGGGTCAGCAGGGAGTGATTGTGATAGATGCGGGCACTGCCATCAACTACGAGGTGGTGTTGGCTGACGGGACCTACCCTGGAGGTGTCATCGCACCGGGGCCAGGTCTGATGAGAAACGCCCTGGAGCTAGGGACGGCTCAACTACCCAAAATCGATCTTGTCTTGTCCGAAGAGGTAATCGGGCGTTCAACCCACGAGGCCATTCAGTCCGGGATCATGTATTCGATGCTTGACTCCGTCTCGGGTATGGTGCATCGAATATGCGAAACCAGCGATACCGATATGGCGATCGTTCTGACGGGTGGCTGGGGCAAGTGGATCCTGGAAAAATTAGACCGGGATTGGTATTACCATCGGGACCTCGTCCTCGAGGGTATCGCAGACCTTATGCGGTTGGAGGCCTGATGAGGTCTTCGATTCGGTGCTCGTAAAGAACCGATCTGACCTGCGCCAGAACCATGCTGATGGCAACCTCATTGTAGCCGCCGTGGGGAATGATTACGTCCGCGTGGCGTTTTGAGGGCTCCACAAATTCGATGTGCATGGGCCGGACGGTCTCCTCATATTGTTTGAGGATCGATTCGAGTGTTCGGCCGCGCTCAACCATGTCCCTTCGGATGCGACGAATCAGTCGGACGTCATCATCGGTATCCACGAAAAACCGCATGTCCATTCGATCCACAAGCTCGTGCTGCGCGAGTACCAGAATCCCTTCGACGATGATAATCGGGGTTGGCGAGATTTCGATGCTCTCCTCGGTCCGCGTGTGATGCGTGAAATCGTAGATGGGTTTTTGGATCGTCCGCCCCTCCAGTAACTCATCAACGTGTCTTACGAGAAGATCGGTTTCCAGCGAATCGGGGTGATCGAAATTGACCAGGGCTCTCTCTTCCAGGGTCATGTCGGTCTGATCCCGGTAGTACGCATCGTGTTCGAGAACGGAAACCTGAGCAGGACCCAGCTCATCCAGAAGTCGTTTCAGGATGGTACTCTTTCCGGATCCGGATCCCCCGGAAAGGCCGATGATTACTGGACGCGTCATAGTGGGTACGTCAATGGATCGACAACGGCAGAAAATCAGCCCCGCTTGATCATCACCAATTCGTGCGTGCGACTGTCTTCGTCGTAGGAAGATAGTGATTCGTCCCAAACGTACCCGTCGGGGTGCCGCCATTCGAGCAGGAGTTCGAAATCTTCTATCGTTTCCTTGACGATATAGTTCACCAATTTCCCCCGCAGCGACTTCACACCGTGGGTGACGGCCTGGTAGTCTTCACCCCGTTTGGGGCGCCGCATGAACACGACTTTTACCATCGCGTCGTAGGTCACTTCATTCGTCCAGGCTTCTTCGTGGATACCTGGCAGAAAATTCCAGACGAATCGACCCGTCAGCGTCTCATTCAGCGCTTGGCTGAGGGGCTCATTCCAGAATGATGATACTTTTCCGATATCCGGAAGCGTGGCATCCATTCTCAATTTGTACATCGGAATCAAATCATCTGGGCGTAACAAGCCGAATAAGCCAGAAAAAATGATTCCCTCTTCCAGTAATCTCCGCTGGGCACCCGTGGGTAGACCTGGGAAATCCATGGCCTGATACATAACACCAGGGGCATAGCGATCGAGCGCTGAAATCAGGGGTGCGGTGTAGATCTCCAGATTGGACCCGATGGCTTTTTCCAGATGCGCATCCTTCACACCGAAAAAGGATTCCAGGTCTTGCTCTCCTCCTTTAATGACCTTGTGGAGGGTGTCGATTAACGATCGACGCTCGGGATTAAGTTGCTTGAAGAAGTTGAACGTGTTCGATGTGCGGTAATCGAACATATCAGGCGCGAAGGGATTTCCACCCTCCTGCTTGCCTTCGGCGGGCGGAAGAAGAATGGAGAAATTAGGCATAGGTCAACAGAGCGTGTGGTGGGCCGGAGAGTTCAATTTTCGGATGGCTGCTGACGCATTTCATCCAGGAGTGCATCAATATCACTACCGATGACATCCGCTTTTTCGCGCGCATCGGCAACCAACGCGTCACCTTCCAAGCGGGCTTCCCCGGAGGTCTCTTCTTCGCCGATCACCTGATCGATAAAATCAGCAACGAGGCCTCCGACATTATCCAGTTCATAGGCGAGCTTCCTTCGAAGCTTTTTACCTTCGTCAGGAGCAAACAACACACCAAGCGCGAAGCCGGCGGCTGTGCCGAGCAAGAGGCCCCATGTACCTGTTCTGATTGCTTTTCCCACTGAATTGTCCTTCATGCTAGTTGCCTCCGAATTCAATGTCGAATCTATCTGTGTCGGATTGTTCTGTCAACTTCGACTATGATAAAAAACCCACGGTACTTGTACCGCAGGCAGGCAGAAGCAGTTTCGATATTTCTCCCGAATCCCAGATAAAAAGTCGAAGGCTGGATTCGCGTTCAAGCGAATCCAGCCGCAAACGGTAAACCGTTATTTGCCTTTTTTCTTGTGACGATTCTTCCGCAGGCGTTTTTTACGCTTGTGCGTCGAAATCTTATGTCTCTTTCGTTTGCGACCGCAGGGCATATTACATTCCTTTATTAGTAGACCTCCAATTGAGGCCAGAACCGCATAATACGGAAATATGGGCCGTACCGCAACCAAGAGAGCGGTTTGCGGGGTCTAGAAATTTGAAGAAAAGGAGCATTCTGACAATATTTCGCTCGAACATTTCGTCAAATAGGAGCGAATATCAGAGCCAGCAACTATTTTTCGGGATCGGAAATCGCAATATCGCTTTATCCTTGTTTGGAAGGCGATAAAAATGGACTGTTCATGGCCAGACCCTCTTATGAGACAAAGGAGATAGAAGGTATTCGTTACGCGGAGGCAGGCGCTGACTCGGCTTCGACTCCAATTATCGTTCTCCACGGCATGATGGGAGATATTGACAATTGGGATCACCTGATTCCAGCGGTCGCCGATTCGGGATATCGGATCGTCTGCCCGGTATTGCCCATGTACACCATCCCTCTTAAGAACGCCAATCTCCAGGGCGTTGTGGATTTCGTACGCATGTTCACGGATCTCGTTGGGCTTGAGAATGCCGTTGTTGCGGGCAATTCGTTCGGCGGCCATATTGCAGCGCTGTATGCCATGCAATTCCCCGAACGTGTGACCGCTCTCGTTCTGTCCGGGGCGTCGGGCATCTACGAGGTCGAAATGCAATCTTCAGTAATGCGTCGCAGCGATAAAAATTATCTGCGGCCGCGCGTCGCAAAAACGTTTTATGACGCGAGCATGTGTACCGATGAGCTGCTAGACGGCGTTATCGATATCATCAATACGCGAGAGAAGGCCCTGCGTCTGATCCGATTCGCCCGTGCTGTAGAAAAGGGCTCCATTAAAGACGACCTACATAAGATTCACGCTCGGACACTGTTGATCTGGGGCAAGCAGGATGTAATAACCCCACCGGACGTAGCTCGCACATATAATGAAGGAATTTCAAACTCAGAGCTTCACTGGGTTGACAAATGTGGACACGTTCCCATGATGGAACAACCCGAGGACTTCAATCGGATTTTTATCAAGTTCCTTGATAAAATCACGGATACGCGGTCCGCTGCGCTGGCCGGGTAGACCGTTCGTGGATCGGATACCACCGTCCGCCTAGCTTCAATCGATCTCTATGGCATGACGGGCTAGATTAACTTACAGGTTTCCAGGTTTCCAGGTTTCCAGGTTTACAGGTTTCCAGGTTTCCAGCGTCGTTTTGCTGTGCCCGGCATGACGGTTCCAAACTTTTACTTGCCGACTTGAAATGAAACGGCTTCCACTCTTCCTGTTATTCATCCTCTTCCTGTCTGCCTGCGACTCGGAGTCGTTGCAGAACCATGATGTGAATATGGTGGCGGATTCGGCAGTGCAGATTGGGGGATACACGAATGACGATCTCAGAGGAGATCCGTTTGCTCTTAACAGTGTGCGATTTGAAGGACAGTATCTGGAGATGAGTGTTTCGTTCAGCGGAGGGTGCAACGAGCACGATTATTATTTTTTCGTCAGCGAGACGGTGCTCTTGTCGGATCCACCCCAAATTTCAATGTTTGTCGTTCATGACGATAGGGATGACTTTTGTGATGCCTATCTAACCGAAACCATCTCAACTGACATGGGTGTACTGATTGAGTGGGTGGGCGGTGGTCCTTTTCTGGTTTCCATTGTGGTTCTAGGATCGGACACTCAGTCCCTTGATATCACGTATGATGGGTAAATGAAAAACGTAGTTTTCATAGCGATGATGGGCTTTGTCCTGGCGGGTTGTAGCCCACGGCTGTCTCCTCTGTACAGGGATTACGAGGTTGCCGTCGATGAAGAAGACGTTTTCGTCCGAATCGAGAGAGGGCTCGAAGATGCTGGCTGGACGCTGACGGAAGCCGTCACAGACAATGTCGTCGCTACAGAATTCCGAACGTTCAGACGGTGGGGCATTTACTCGATTGAAGTCGAGCTCGAGGTGGCGCCGGTGGGAGGAGAGTATGTCCGGCTTCTGGTTCACCCCTATCGCCAATACTTCACCGGCTCGCGCAGCAAGATTCCCTACCTACGGGGCAGTCTCGCTCGCTCGGTTCTGAAGGAACTCCACAAATCGTTCGAAAATGAAGGGCTGACCTTCATCGGCACCTCGCAATCCAGAGACAGAGAAGGCCTCCAGAGCGACTGACCTCCAATATTGCTCAGAGGCGGGCATTGGTGTATATAGGTGATCTCTTCCCGTTGATCCACCCTGAGGCATGTCATGAGTCGAATTCCCCCCACCCCCTTTTCATCCCTTCTGGTCCTTTGTTTTCTGCTGAATACGACCGTCTTCGCTCAAGATGGTTACAAGACTCCACCCGATGCGCTTGCGGCGCTGGTGGATGCGCCCGTCGCTCCCGTGGTCTCCATCAGTCCAGATGGCTCGACGATGTTGCAGCTTTCGGTCCAGGGCACACCCACGATTGCGCAGCTGGCGCAGCCGGAATTTCGCCTGGCAGGATTAAGAATAAACCCTCGCAACAATGGCCCCTCACGTTCAAGATATTACGTGGAGCTGGCTCTGTCGTCCGTGGACGAATGCGGCAGGAGAGTGGTGACGGGAATTCCGGAGGGAGCACTCATCAGCTCGGCCAGTTGGTCTCCCACCGGCGATCACTTCGCGTTCACGGTGACTTCCCGGAACAAGATTGTTCTGTTCCTCGGAGATCCAGCGACCGGAACCGCAAGCCCGTTGATCGATCGGCCGTTGAACGCGGCCATGGGCCGCGCCTTCACCTGGATGCCCGACGGCGAGAGTATGCTTGTAAAAGTTACTTCTGCGGATCGGGGCCACCAACCGGTGGAACCGGATGTGCCATCGACGCCCATCGTCCAGGAAAATGTTGGAAAGGCGGCTCCGGCAAGGACCTATCAAGATCTGCTTGCTACTCCTCACGACGAGGACCTATTCGAATGGTTTGTTCAATCTGATCTGCTGAATGTCACCGTCGCTGGCGATATCACCGATGTTGGTCTGACGGGTATGATCGCCTCGATGCAGCCCTCACCCGATGGCGATTACGTACTCACGCAGGTCCGGCACCGTCCTTTTTCCTATCTCGTTCCCTACTACAGATTCCCCAATCGTATCGAGGTACGTGAGTCGTCGGGCGAGCTCGTGAAGATGATCAGCGATCTGCCGCTCATGGAAGGAGTGCCCACGGGATTCGGTTCGACCACTACGGGTGTTCGATCAATCAGTTGGCGCGGCGATGCTGACGCTACTCTCGCATGGGTCGAAGCTCTCGATGGGGGAAATGCGAACACTGAGGCCGAATATCGCGACGAACTGCTCCAACTGGCTGCGCCTTTCACAGGAGCCGTAGAGACATTGGCCACCCTACCCTTGCGATATCAAGGAGCGCGCTGGAGCAGCGAAGGATATGCGCTGGTCAGTGAAGGTTGGTTTGCCACGCGCCAACAACGGACCTACAAGATCAACACGGCCGCGCCTGGCCCAGATAGGCAGGTCGTCTTCGAGTACTCCTCGGAAGATCGGTATGCGAATCCTGGCAATCCCATGTCACATCGGGATGAAAATGGACGATATGTTTTGGTGACAGCCGACGATGGCGACACTATTTTTCTTTCCGGAACAGGTGCTTCGCCGGATGGTGATCGACCATTCATGAATAAAATGAGCCTCAGTTCGGGCGAAACAGAGGAACTGTTTCGCTCGAAAGCTCCCCATTACGAGTACCCGACCGGTTGGATTGACGCTGCCAGGGGAGTGTATCTGACGCGAAGAGAATCCAACGGCGAGCCGCCCAACTATTTCAAGAGAACCGTGGGAAGCGACGAATGGAAGGCGATAACTTACTTTCCGCATCCCTATCCAGAAATGGATGGCATCTCGAAGGAGCTGATCAAGTATGAACGCGAGGACGGAGTACCGCTCACAGCGGACCTTTACTTGCCAGCTGGTTACGACTCGGCCCGGGATGGGCCCCTTCCTACTCTGGTCTGGGCGTACCCCCGGGAGTTCAAGAGTGCTGCTGCGGCGGGACAGGTTTCCGGCTCTCCATACCGTTTCAAATCGATTTCTCACTGGGGAGCAATTCCCTACGTACTTCAGGGATATGCGGTCATGGACCGCGCCGCCATGCCCATCGTTGGCGAAGGAGATAATGAGCCCAATGACTCGTTCGTAGACCAGCTGGTGACGAGTGCGAAGGCAGTTATCGACGAGGGGGTCAAAAGAGGCGTTGTGGATCCGGACCGGGTGGCGATCGGAGGTCACTCTTATGGGGCCTTCATGACGGCCAACCTGCTGGCTCACAGTGATCTGTTTCGGGCGGGAATTGCCAGAAGTGGTGCCTACAACCGGTCATTGACTCCTTTCGGATTTCAACGCGAAGCTCGAACGTTCTGGGAGGCACCAGAAATATACTTTGCCATGTCTCCATTCATGCATGCGGACAAGGTCAACGAACCCATTCTTCTCATACACGGAATGGCTGACAACAATTCGGGCACGTTTCCCATTCAGAGCGAGCGTTTCTACAGTGGTCTGAAGGGCAACGGAGCGACTGCGCGTCTGGTGATGCTTCCCCACGAAAGTCACGGCTATCGGGCGCGGGAATCGCTGCTGCACATGATGTGGGAGACCAACAATTGGCTCGACACCTATGTGAAAAATGCACATCCACGGACGATTGAAGTGGACAAACCGACGGGATAAGCCACTTGCGTTCGGGGTATAGTGATCATATCGGTTACCACTTTTTATGTAAAGTGGGCACATAGGTTACCACTTTAGCGAAAGTGAGATGTATCCCGCGGACTTTTCTGAAACAAAAAGGGGACGATACTAGATTAAGGGCGGGCGTTTACCCTTC
>CALBJU010000129.1 GCA_937893205.1 uncultured Bacteroidota bacterium | reverse complement strand
TGTGTGGCCGTGCGACGAAACTGATGACCCATTTCATGGAACTCAGAAAGGTCTACAAAGGCACCATCCGATTGGGCGAATCTACTCCTTCATTTGATGCAGAGACCGAGGTAGATAAAACGCGAGATGCATCTGATATTCGGGATGAACAAATCGAATCATTGTTGCCATCCTTCACGGGAGAAATCAGACAAACCACACCCGTGTACTCGGCCGTAAAAGTAGGAGGAGAGCGCCTCTATAAAAAGGCTCGTAGGGGGGAGAGGGTAAAACTTCCGACAAGAGATGTCTCGGTTTACAAATTTGAAATTATCGCTCGAACCGGGACGGATCTGCAATTCGAGATTGAATGCTCCCGCGGAACCTATATCCGGAGCATTGCCCACGAATTTGGAGAGTCGCTCGGAGTCGGAGGACATTTGACCGAGCTTAGACGCACCGCAATTGGCGAGCTTCGTGTCGAGGACGCCTGGCCACTAGCGGAACTCATCTCAAATTATACAGATGTCGTATGAGTGAGGTAATCTATCTTTTTGGAGATTCCGCCCCTCTGCCCTCAGTTGTCAGTATTGGGAGTTTTGATGGCGTGCACCGCGGTCACAAGGCCATTCTAGATCGTATTCGCTCTGTTAGCAAGTCTAACAATCTCCGTTCATTGGTTGCGACGTTTGATCCTCACCCGCGCGAGTTTTTGGGATACGGAAAACTGCAGAATCTGACGACTATCTCAGAGCGAAAGGCCATTTTGAAGGAATATGAAGTGGATGCATTCGCCGTAATTCCTTTTAGCACCGCACTTTCCTTACTTGAACCAGATGTGTTCGTTCGGACGGTGCTGGTTGAGAAGATGGGAGCTAAGGCGATCGTTACGGGACATGATCATCGTTTTGGGCGCGACCGAAAGGGCGATTCCGCACTGCTGCGAGAATTAGGAGAGCAGCTTGGATTTTCTGTACTGCAGTGTGATCCTGAAACGATTGACGGGGAGGTGGTTTCCTCCTCGCTGATCAGAGAATTGGTAGAGACAGGCCGAGTAAAAAAGGCGCACCGATTCATGGGCAGGAGGCACTCATTCACCGGAAAAGTCGTACGCGGAGCTGGCAGAGGAAAGTCCATTGGGATCTCAACTGCCAATCTTCAGACAGTGTCAGAGGACAAATTGTCTCCAGGAGTCGGAGTATATGCCGTTCTGGTAGAAATACCGGACGAGGCGACTATGAAGCTCGGCATGATGAACATTGGGTATCAGCCTACATTCGACGGCACTGAGTTACACCTCGAGGTAAATATTCTGGATTGGAGCGGTGACCTCTATGATCGTGAAGTTCGTGTTGAATTCGTCGAAAGGATCCGTAATGAGAAGAAATTCGACTCTATCGAGGGGTTGATTGAGCAACTAAACAAAGATAGAGTGCGTTGCAGGCGCCTGTTGGGTGAAATATCTTAGCGGGATAGGGCATGGCGAGGAAAACTCGTGTACTGTCCGCGTAAACAAGTCGAAAGGAATTCGATTCCACTAGGCAGCTCAGACTGCCGGGAATCCGGGTTCTTCTTTAGCATGGTATTAATCTAAAGAGGTTCTCACGTGATAACGAAAGAACAGAAACTCGAGCTAATCGAGAAATATGGTAAGAGCGGTACTGACACTGGAACTGCAGAGGTTCAGATCGCAATCTTCACCACGCGTATTCAGGAGCTGACGGAACACCTAAAATCCCATTCAAAGGATCACTCCACACGCCGTGGATTGCTCAAGCTGGTAGGAAAGCGTCGTCGGTTGCTCAACTACCTAATGAACAACGAAATTGAACGATATCGTTCTGTCATTGCAGAATTGAATATCAGAAAATAGAGAGCTTCGTGTTGCGGGACGTTCCACAAGGGGCGTCCCGCAGCTCGTTAAAACACATGCACCCTTCATCTTTTCCTGGGTGGACGTGTTTTCAGGGCAGGACTCAATTATAAACGGTCCGGATTGCCCGTAATTTTGTGTAGGAAAGGAAGAAAAAAAGATTATTGAAAATGTCTAAAGCAACAATCCGGGAAGTGGAAATAGCCCCCGGTAAAATCCTCTCAATCGAAACAGGTCGCCTCGCCAAACAGGCGGGTGGCGCAGTGGTCGTTCGCCTTGGTGACACAATGGTACTGTGTACCGCTGTTTTAAATAGTGAAGCACGGGAAGGACAGAGCTTCTTCCCACTCACGGTAGACTATCGTGAAAAATTTTCCGCTGGTGGTAAGATCCCCGGTGGTTTCATCAAGCGCGAAGGTCGCTCGACAGATAAGGAGACATTAACGTCTCGCCTGATCGACCGTTCGCTCCGGCCTCTATTCCCAGAAAACTTCCGCAATGAAGTTCAGATCATCTGTACCGTTATGTCTGCAGATGAAGAAAATGACGGCGACGTGATCTCAGGCGTAGGCGCCTCAGCCGCTCTGCTACTCGCCGGCGCGCCATTTGACGGCCCCATCGCGCAGGTCCGAGTAGGACGCGTCGAAGGAGAATACGTCGTTAATCCAACGTTTGAGCAGCTCAAATCATCAGATATCAATCTCGTCATCGCTGGAAAGCTTGATGCCATCGTGATGGTAGAAGGCGAAATGGATGAGGTATCTGAAGAAGACATGCTCGGAGCGCTCAGTGCCGGCCACGAGACCATTAAGGTGTTGTGCCAGGCACAGATTGATCTGGTGGCGGACTTCGGTGGAGCGAAAACATTCGAATACACCACAATTGAGCTTCCTGACGGCGTTGTTGAGAAGGTGAGGGCGCACGCAGCTGACGATCTTGAAAAGCACATATTGCAGCCTTACTCCAAAGAAACTTTCTACGGCGGTATCGCTGATCTCAAAGCTGCAACGGTCACGCACTTTCTCGGAGATGGCGAAGATGCTGTTGAAGAGACGGAAGAGGGCTGGACCAAATCGGATATCAAGAAAGCGGTTGGTAAAGTTGAGTCGGATGTGATGCGCGAGCTGATCATGCGCGACGGACGCCGTATTGATGGCCG
>CALBJU010000128.1 GCA_937893205.1 uncultured Bacteroidota bacterium | reverse complement strand
TTTTCCGGAGGCTGTCGGACCAGCGAGGATGGGAATAGCAGATGGGACGATGGTCACTGGTCGCCATCGTTTTCAAGATTTATGTAGTCGGCGGCGCTGTCACGCAAGCGATCACGTTGATGAACGTATGTCATTGTAGTCTCAATTTGCTTATGGCGTGCATGCAGTTGTACCTGCTGTATGGATGCACCAGCTTCGATCGCCAGCGTACACCCCGTGTGCCTGAGCGTGTGTGCACCAATTTCTGGCAGTCCCGCTGCAACTGCCGTGTCCCTTACGATTCGGTAGATACTTGTCGGGGTCAGTCGGCCGCCGGGGTTTCGTCTGGAAAACGATCTCCATAGAGGTCCTGAGGCGATTCCGTAGTGCTCCTTATGAGCCTCGATTGTCGCAACCACGTGTTCTGGTATCTTCACGTACTGGTCGGCTCCACCTTTCGTGTATGGAAGATCTAGGATCCAGAAATCGCCAAGGGGACGAATATGTTCTACGTCCATGGAAGCCACTTCGCTTCGGCGAAGGACACAATGAAGCATTGCCAGAATCATGGCGTGATTTCTCAGGCTGACTTCAGAAGCTGTCGTAAGCAGCTGGGTTGCCTGAGAAGACGTGAGCACGATAAAGACCCGGTCTTTTGTCCTGACGGCCTTGGTGGTTCGGATGAGTTGTCTGTGAGCTGGATTGGTGTCAATCACTTCCAAGGCTTGCAGCCAGGAAAAAAAACCCCGGATTGCGGCGACGCGCCGCCGAATGGTTGCAGCCTTCGAACCCGACGCTTCAAGCTGAGCGATATGCTTATTTATTGTTACGAAGGTTATTTCTCGCGCATCGTCAAGAGAAATGTCCTCATGGCCAAAAAAGGCGATGAGGTCGCTACGGTAGGCGCGCCTGGTTGCTGAGCGATCAAACTTCAGGAGATAGGTGTCAATAAGATGCTCGGAGGCTATGAGACCCCTCGAAACCGCAGAATGAGTTGATATTTGCAAATCGGATTTCAGGAGCATCCCGGGCAGTGAAACGTATTCTTAATGTACGATAATCATCCTCCCAATGGGAAATATGAGACAAACGTTCCATATGGAGGTTGATAAATGGTGTGAGGAAAGGGAAATGAGACTTACAAAAACTGATATCTTGAAATGGCCTTATGTGAATTCCTCCGACCACGGAGTAATCTTGGGCGAGATGTTCTTAAGCGCTGATGAGGAATGGCGTCAGGCAATTTCAAAATATGGGGTTGAACCAAGGCTCCTCGTCTCGTCTAAAGGCCGAATAGTGGGCCTTCCATATAAACATCGGCCCTGTTCTGGCACTGCCTGGAAAATGAAATATCTTCGTGGTAATCCACAGACATATGGTCACACAAGTGTTTCATGGTCGAACAACGAGGGCACACCGGACGCAGCAGGTCGACTGCCGATAAAACGAGATTTTATTCATCAAATAGTAGCCCGCACATTCATCGGCCCACCGTCTCTCGGAAACACCCACGTTAGGCACAGAAACGGCAATCCGAGGGATAATTGCGTCATAAATCTTGTATGGGGTAACAGGGATTCCAATATGAGGGACAGATTAAGCGACCCGGATTCCTATTCCGTGATGCCGAATGGTCTTTTTATCGGAGCCGCGCTTCAGCGACGAATCGCAGCAGCGATTGACGGTGATTTGAATCCCATTGATGTGCTTAAAGAAATACGGACAAAAATAGGAAATCGACGTATCGACAGAAATAGTGCGGTTTAGACAGGTTCGAAAAGGCCCAATGCAGACAAAACACCTGACTAATGTATGATAACTGGTATTATCATACATTAGATATATAGTAACTATCGGGCATTCAGCCTGTATAAAGGCATACTGTACTCGGAGAAATTATATATGCCCTGGTTATTCATTCTATTTGTGGTGGTGCCCGCGTTTGAGCTGTATCTGCTTATTCAGATTGGCCAAGTCATCGGTGCCTTGGAGACCTTTGGAATTATCCTTGGGACAGGTCTGGTCGGGTCTTGGATGGCTAAAACGCAAGGACTGTCGGTCTGGAAGAATCTGAACCATCGCCTCACCACGGGACAGATCCCTGGAAAAGAGCTACTGGATGGCGTGATTATCTTGGTTTCAGGTGCATTTCTACTTACTCCCGGAGTGTTGACCGATGTAGTCGGACTTCTCGGCTTGCTCCCTGTAACACGTGCGATAGTCCGAAAGTCGCTACTCGCTTTTTTGAGCGGCCGAATATCTCTGGAGATGAGTGATACGCTACGAAGAAGTCAATCTTTCGAGCCTGACAGCCCCCTTGATCCGGAGACAAAATGGTCCGGCACTGCCAGCCAGAGCCCTGGATATATGGATACTCAGCGGACGAACGGAAGCTAATGAATTACATAATCTTATCGCTATAAGTACTATTAATGCAACACGTTCTGAAAAGAATAGTCGACCAGCTACAGGAGTTTAGCCGTTTGAGTCCACAGGCCGAGTACCGAAATAAAGAGGTCTCTGGATGGTCGGTTGGTCAACAGATTGAGCATGTGTTAATTGCTATGTCAGGGATGGCTCTGGGGTTGAAAAAGGAGCGTCTTTCGGAGACTCAACAGCCCGAAAATCAGCTTAAAACCGAAGTCCTGAACTCTGGGTCCTTTCCGCGCGGGGTAATTCAAGCACCGGAGATCTCTCGGCCACGGGACTTCGTCGATGATGATGATCTGAAGAGGCTTATACTAAAAACCAGTAATAGGGTAACTGGGCTCCTCAATTTGTCCGAAAGATCGACAATTGACCACCCTATTCTGGGTGTGATGAGTCGCGATGAGACTATTCGGTTTATGGTCATACACAACGACCATCACCTCAGGATTATCGCGGATATTCTAGCTGAATGATTGAGACGGATCGCGATGTCAGTAGAACTAATTACTGTCAAGCATCAATTCGGTCAGCTCCCGTTCGACCTCCAACCAGCCTCTGTCCGCGTACCAATCGACGGTAGTGCTGGACACGACGCTCCCCTCTGCCCCACCGTCCATTAGATCCCTACGAATATTTCGAATAGCATCCGGTTGTGGACCCCAAATCATGAGCGGAATCCCTTCCTTGTCAAAAGCGACGAATTTGGGAATCGAGCGGGAGCCGTTCGTAAGATATTGGTCCAGGATATCGAGATTGTCGTCTTTCAGTAGGATATGAAAGGTGACGTCCTCTCTCAGTGCTGCTGCCTCTCGAAGAAGAGGCAAGCTGTACGCGGAATCGACGCACCAGTCGTCAGTCAAGAACATCCAGGTCTGCGGTCCCCGCAAACCCAGTATCGCTTCGCGAAAGGCTGACGACATTTTCCAATGTTCACCGACCAGAAGGTGTCGATCGAGGTTGTATTTGGAATAGAACCTGGTTCGGCGCGCCACTGGATCAAGGCTCTTCATGGGCAGCGCATTCTTCTTACGCCATTGCTCCATGTAGGCGTCGAAGGACAAACCCTTGTGGATTCGACCAGTCTTAAAGAATGGATCCGTCATACTCGGTTCGAAGATGGGTTGCAGACTCTCTGTGGCCATGCCCACCACATTGTTACTCGCTATCAATGCTCAATTCTCAGGCGTATTCCGCCATGGTCCGATCGGCCATCATAAGACGCGAATGCGTGTCTAGATAGGAATCGCGTACCATGTGATCGATGTCATCGAACGAGAGAAATGCTTTCGAAAAACCAGAGTGTGAGGGATCGATGGTCAATTTGCATGCACCGATAAAATGAGCAATCAACTCTTTCGGATTCTCGTCACCGACGGCGATTCTGATGTTCGTCAGTGATATTCCAGCCTTCACAAGCGCCGCGTCTGTCAACTCAGAGTGCGATGTGAACGCAGGACAGAGAATCGTCGTATTCGATTGACCCAGACTTACCTGATGATTGAATACCGGGGAAAGACAGTCGAAGAAACTGATAAAGGTATCTCTGTCCAGCCCTGCATTTTCAAAATCAATCGTGAAAAGTGGTGCTGGTAGCGAGTGGTTAAGATTTTCCTCCCTGACTGCAAAATTGAAGTGCCCTTCCAGAGCATTGCAATTCACGTTGATCAGCGGATGAGAGTCCAGAAATCTCGCCAGAACCAGGGTGTTGATGCACTTTCGTTGCATCCGAAGGTCCAGCGTTTTTATCCCTGAGAGTACTTCGAAGGCTTTGTCGGAGTCCAAAAACGCTCCTTTAATGAAGTAGGCGTCCCAGAAGAGCGTATTGCTCCATGATACACCGTCCACCGAGTCGTGCTTGGAAATGAACATGTGCTTGTTTTCGGCAATGACTACACCGGCTGTCGTATTCCCACTGCCCGTCAGGTCCTTCGTATACGAGTGAATGAGATAGTCGGGGCGCTCATTCTTGATGACTCTTTGCAGGGGCTTGTTCAGAAACGGCGTCGCTACGGTCGAGTCGTGCACTACAATGTGGCCTCGATCATGTGACGCGGCGCATATCCTCGGCATGTCCAACACATATCCGTGCGGATTGCAAGGAGACTCGATGTACACAATTATTTTGGAGCCTTCCCGGAGCTGATTAGAATATTCCTCCTCTATTAGTGCAAGAGCCGCTACAAATTCATCCTCCGAGTATCCGTCAAACCACTCCACGTGTGCGTTTATGCGACGCGGATCACCGTAGAAGTCCTCAAGTAACTGATACGTACCTCCGTACACATTACGAGATGCGAAGATGATATCGCCGTGGTTCAGAAGGTGACCCATCAACGTGTCGATCGCGGCCATTCCTGAATTGAAGTTCCACGCCAAATACTCTGAAGCGTACGGTCCCGCTTCCAGATCGACGATGTGATTGGCCAGAGATATCGAGGTTGGGTTCAGCAGGCGCGAATAGATCTCGTGTAGCGCCTCTTTCCCGTGGAATGCATCGTCGACCCATTCGGTGCATGCATAGATGTAGGTCGCAGTACGCACAATCACAGGATTTGCGGAGAAGAGCGCAGTAACATTATCAAAAATCGGATAGGGTCCTTTCGCCTGCAGGGACGCGTCCGATAGATTCAAACCCTGGTATGATTTCCGGAAGGGATTCTGCAGAGTATCCAGAATCTTGGCGACCTGAAAGGATAAAAACTTTTTTGCGTTGAAATAGGCGATACGATCGCTCTTATCCAGCGATTGAATGGTATCCACAGTGATATCCCACAATCGGGATACGTCTGACTGGGCCTGATAGAGACGGGTACAGGCATTGAGCATAGCCGATCCGTAGTCGGACGACGAATCGATGCCGAAGTGTTCGAGCTGCTCTTCTGCTAGATCAGCAATGGACGTCTTAAGTGTCGATTTCCTCTTTGGGGAGAGCAATTTCGCGGCCTCAAAATGGACTGCAGGATCGAGCTCTGAAATTCTCTCATCGGAGCGGAGATTAGAAACACTCATTTCGCGATTGACAACGGGGTTAATTCAAATAATATGCTATACAAACCCGTCTATATAGAACATAAACAGTCATATATTCCTCGAAACCGAATACTATACGGAAATATTGACATATGAAGAGGATAGATCGAATTGACGAGAAGATTATCGAGATGTATCAGAAGGATGCTCGGATAACAAATAAGAGTGTGGCACATCGGGCCGGCATTGCTCCGTCCACGGCACTCGAAAGGACAAGGCGCCTCGAAGAAATCGGAGTCTTCAAAGGATACCATGCATGTGTTGAGCCCAAGCACCTCGGAGTTCGCTTACTTGCGATGATTGCCGTGCGGCTGAGCAAGCATGATCCGCAAGCTGTGTTTCGGTTTACTGCCCACGT
>CALBJU010000127.1 GCA_937893205.1 uncultured Bacteroidota bacterium | reverse complement strand
CAAAGGCCCTCCGAAACGATCGGGCGAAACTGGCACACCGGCTGACCGAGCTGTCCGGCTCGCACGTAGAAAGGATTGCTTTTCGGATTGAAGCCCCCGCAAGTGAAGAACGGCCCGAAGACTTGAGCGAATCCTCAGCGAAAAAAATTCTTGAGCAGATCTATGACGACCATCCCACCGTACGATCCCTGATGGAGCGTTTCGGCGGGGAGCTCGTATGGTAGGGACTGGGACCGGAACACCAGATCGTTCAATCAATCAGAAACAATCAATTGAGCAGCCCATGAGTGATGGTATGAATATGGCCGATATGGTCGGGAAGATGATGGACATGCAGAAAAAGATGTCGGCGACACAAGAGGTCTTAGCGGCCAAGAGTGTGACTGCAGAAGCCGGCGGAGGGATGGTCAAGGTCACCGCCAATGGTGTCCAGCGAATAACCGGCATTTCGATCGAAAAAGAGGTCATTGACCCGCAGGACCCAGAATTGCTGGAAGACCTTATCATGGCTGGAGTCAACAAGGCCCTCGAGGAGGGTGCGGCGCTAGCGAAAGAAGAGATGGCTAAGACGGCTGGTGGAATGCTTCCGCCGGGAATGGACCTCAGCCGATTCGGACTTTAATCAGGATTCCATGCAATTCTCTTCCGAATCAGTAGAAGCACTGGTCGACCAGTTCGCGAGACTTCCGGGTATTGGGCGCAAGACAGCGCGCAGGCTCGCCGCGTTCATCCTCAAACTGCCCAAAGCTGAAGTCGCTCAAATGGCGGACGCGCTGATCGCTGTGAAGGAGAAGGTCATCTCATGCACCACCTGCTTCAATGTCACCGATCACGACCCCTGCCCCATCTGCGCATCCGAACGCCGCGATCACGAAACAGTGTGTGTGGTCGAGGAGCCGGGCGATGTAATGGCCATTGAGCGCACCCAGGGTTACTCGGGAATCTATCATGTGCTGGGTGGTGCCATCTCGCCTCTGGACGGGATCGGTCCGGAAGACTTACGCATAAAAGAACTGATCGCAAGAGCCGCCAACCCAGCGGAATCCGACCCAATCATTGGCGAGGTCATATTGGCCGTCAACCCGTCTGTTGAGGGTGATACGACCGCCTATTATATCTCTCAACTGCTTGCACCCTTTGAAGTTAAGGTTACGAGACTGGCGAGGGGAATTCCCATAGGGAGCGACCTTGAATTCACAGACGAAGCGACATTGACGCGCGCCCTTCTGGCGCGCGTGTCCATGTGATTCCAGCGTAACCATGTCCCCGTTTTCAAGATCACCGGCGCTCACAAGTAGCATCCTCTCACGCCGAGCCAACGTATTCTTTCTGAGTGGCTTGCTCCTCCTCCTTCTCGGCTATGTAGTGTGGCCCTTTCTGAGGGTCGTATCGCTGGGATCGAACATCGATACGTTGATCACGCTCTTCTCCTCTTTCAGCAGCGCCAACAGTAGGGCCCTTTTCAATTCGGTCTGGATTTCAGTCTGGAGTGTCGTCGGAGCTGGAATCCTGGGCACGGCGATGGCCTTCATGCTGTTCCGTTTCGATTTTCCACTGAAGAAACTGCTCGTGGCCATGGCCGCGCTCCCACTCGCTCTTCCTCCGCTGGTCGGAGTGCTCGCGTTCCTGTTCCTGTATGGCGAGAGCGGCATCCTGCCACGCGGTATCCAGGTGCTCTTGGGACTCGATAGTGTGCCCTTTTCCTTTTCGGGGATGTGGGCGGTCTGGCTCGTGCATGTTTACTCGATGTATGTCTTCTACTACCTTTTCTGTTCGGCGGCGCTGAAGACAGTGGATCGTAGCCTACTCGAAGCCGCTTCGGACCTTGGTGCGACATCCTTTCGCACGTTTCGGACTGTCATTCTGCCCCATCTGCGACCCTCGATCGTGAGCGCTTCTCTGCTCGTCTTCATGATCTCGATGGCTTCTTTTACGGCCCCTCTTCTCTTCGCGGGCACGAAAAACTTCCTGACCCTCCAGATCTACAATTACAAAATGAACGGGAACATGGAGTATTCGGCCACCATTTCGGTGGTGCTGACTCTGATTTGCCTTCTGTTTCTGGTTCTGATGGAGCTCAACCGCCGAGCCTCTGGTGTTGCAACGGCGTCGAAAGGTTCGGCTCCCTCTCCCATCCCGGTTCGCTCCGGAGCCGTAAGAATGTTGGCGCTGATTTCTGTATTGGGAATACTCCTGTTCCTGGCGCTACCCATCCTGACCATCGCCTTGATCTCGTTCGTGAAAGAAGGAAGCTGGACCTACCAGGTTTTACCACAAGCCTACACGATGGAGAATTATATCAATCTGATCAGTGAGCCCGATGTAGCCGCTCCGATGCTGAACAGTCTGAAAATGGCAGGTCTGGCCACCCTCGCAAACATCGTTTTTGGGGTAGCGGCAGCAATTTTTATCGTGAAAGGTTCCATTCGTGGACGATACATAATCCGCATGCTGGCCATTCTACCGTTTGCCATCCCGGGAACCGTCATCGCCATCAATCTGATCATCACATTCAGCGAGCCTACGGTCCTGAGCGGTGGATCCATCCTGGTGGGCACCTTCTGGCTGCTTCCTCTGGCCTACTTCATTCGGCACATCCCTCTGATAGTGCGGTCGACCATCGCGGCACTGGAATCGTACGACGACCGCCTGACAGACGCGTCCCTGGATCTAGGCGCTGGTCCGGGCCGAACCTTTTTTCAAATCGTACTTCCCTCTATTGCACCCGGCATTCTGGCTGGTACTCTGTTAACCTTCGTCACCGCCCTCGGAGAATTTGTGTCGTCGATCCTGCTGTATGTCTTCGACAACCGACCGATCTCCGTCGAAATTCTATCCCAGCTTCGCCTCTACGATTTTGGTGCGGCGGCAGCCTATTCAGTTTTCTTGATGATTCTCATTGGCGGCGCAACCTGGATGGTCTCCAAGTACTCAGATTCGAGCCGCGCGATCGCTGCCTGAGAATGAAGCGATTGTTGGGCGAACCGACTCGGCGCTGGGTCGACTCTCAGTCGGCTTGAGACGTATGGTCGTACAGGACCTTCCAACCCGAGGAATCACGGTGCATGAGCAACGTGTACCGACCTCCGATATCGTCATAGTCTCCTCCCCGCTCCAGGTGCCAGGATCCAAACGTGAGGGCCCATTCGGCCGAGAGGATGTCAATCTGTAGATCGCCGAATTCCAGCGTTCCCATCGACGCCCGATCCGGATAGTCGGTGTAGTACCTTTCCAGGGTTGTGTCCC
>CALBJU010000126.1 GCA_937893205.1 uncultured Bacteroidota bacterium | reverse complement strand
GATTTGGTGTTGAATTTGCGTGGGGTCACGAGCGGATGGACCCTCGCCGAGCGCACGACTTACTTCCAGTGGTTCTATGACGCGCTGCGCAAGAGCGGTGGCTGGAGCTATGTCGGATTCCTGGAGAGTATCCGATTCGACGCGCTGGAAAACGTACCCATGGCGGATCGCGAAGCCCTGGCTGACCTCACCGACGCATATTCCGCACGGGCGTTGAACTTTGCCGATTTACCCCAACCGGAGGGCCCGAGCCGGAACTGGAACAGGAAGGAGCTCAACGATCTGATGGATGATGAGCTGATGAAACCTCGCAATTTGGAAGTTGGAAGGCGCATGTACGAAGCGGCGTTGTGTCAGGCCTGTCATGTGATGGGCGGCGTAGGAGGGACTGTCGGCCCTGATCTCTCGCAGATCGGCACGCGTGCTTCGAAGGGGGACATCCTCATGGCTATCAATTTGCCGAGTAACACGATTTCCGATCAGTATGCGGCGGCACTGCTCACCATGAACGACGGAAAAACCATCATTGGGAGGGTGATAGGAGAAGATGACGACTCTATTACGCTGAATCAGAACCCCTATGATCCCGACCAGCGGATTCGCGTTCTGAAAGCGGATATTGCCAAACGGGAGGTGTCGCCGGTGTCCATCATGCCACCGCGCCTCTTGAATCGGCTCAATGAGGAGGAAGTGAACGACATCATGGCCTTCTTACTCTCTGGTGGTGATCCGGAGCACGCGTGCTACACGAACGAGCGTGGGTGCCTCCACGAAAGAGACAACTAGCCTCCTGTACCCACAACCAGCAAGAGGCGAGAAATGCGAGGATTGAAGGGGAAGAACGTACTTGTAACCGGTGGGGCAAACGGCATTGGCCGCGCCACCACTCAACGTTTTCTTGAAGAAGGCTGTAGCGTTTGCGTCCTCGACTACAGCGCTGAGGCCCGAGTTCGCGTGGCCCGCGAACTACCGGAATTGAGCGGGGTGCTTGACGCCGACGTATCGAATCTTGAGCAGGTGCAGGCAGCGTTCAGGGAGGCGATTTCTCTCATGGGATCGGTGGACGTACTGATAAACAATGCGGGGATCAGCATCCGTCATGACTTTCTCGACATAACGCCTGAGGAGTGGGACCAGGTGCTGGGTGTAAATCTCAAGGGAGTCTTTTTCATGGCGCAGACTGCTGCGCGGCACATGATGGAAAAAGGATCGGGCGTGATCCTGAACACGGCATCGACGGGAGGAAACAACGGATACCCGCACTACGCCGATTACTGCGCGAGTAAAGGGGGTGTGATCGCTCTGACGCAGGCGATGGCGTTGGAATTGGCCCCTGTTGTGCGCGTGAACGCGATTTCTCCCGGATATGTGCTCACTCCGATGCAGCGCGCAGAGTACTCGGACGAGATGCTGGATGCAGTGAATCGCAAGATTCCCATGGGACGACACGCAAAACCCGAAGAGATCGCAGCGCTGTTCGCGTACCTGGCCTCCGAAGACGCTGCATTTGCCACCGGCCACGAATATGTCATGGACGGCGCGGAAACAACCGGAGGGCTTTGCAGCCAGTGGACCCACGAATAGCTTGCCAAACCGGCGCATAATGCGCCCCACCAACTGTATCGACAGGAGAGTTAACGCATGAGACTGGAAGGAAAAGTGGCCCTCATCACCGGAGGGACTTCAGGAATTGGCCGTGCTGTCGCTGAGCGTTTCGTTCGCGAGGGAGCCAAGGTTACCATCACCGGGCGCAGTACCGAACGCGGACAAGAGGTCGTCCAGGCGATCGAAGCCAGCGGTGGCGAGGCCCTGTTCATCCGCTCCGATGTGCGCTTCGCGGACGAGTGTCGCAATGCGGTCGAACGGACCCTCGAACGCTTCGGTAAGATTGACGTGCTGTTCAATAACGCCGGAGTGTTTCATCCACGGTCGGTGCCGGACTGCACGGAAGAAGAGTGGGATGAGACCATCGATTCCAGCTTGAAAGGCGCGTTCTTGATGTCGAAATACACCCTTCCGTCGATGATTGAGCAAGGCAGCGGCTCCATCATCCACACCAGCTCTGGCTGGGGAATTCTGGGAGGCGCCGACGCGGCGGCTTACTGCGCCGCTAAGGGAGGACTTGTCATTATGGCCAAGGCCATGGCAATCGATCACGGCCCTCAGGGAATCCGCGTGAACTGCGTATGCCCGGGCGACGTGATGACGCCTATGCTACCCGACGATGCAGCCAAGCAAGGCATGTCATGGGAGGAATATGTCGCTGGGGCTGCGGACCGACCGCTCGGTCGCGTTGGAACTGCCGACGAAATTGCGGATGCGGTGCTATTTTTGGCCTCCGACGAGTCCTCCTTCGTGACCGGTGAATCGCTGGTCGTAGATGGTGGGGGTATTGCAGGCTGAGCAGCAACGCCCAGTCTCAGTCGGATTAAAGGAGTTCTGGTGTCAAATGGAGTCAAGTCTGAGATCAATACTATCCCGGCAGACGTCAGGCCGAGTTCGCTCTGCTGCCGCCATCTGTCTCGCGATCCTCATGTTGTCCGCCTGTGCCTCGCCAGAGGCTCCGGAGGCTGAACCGTTGAACTTCCTGCTAATCACCGCTGACGATCTGGAATGGTCTTCCGTGGGCGTTTACGGATCGAATGTCGAAAACATTACGCCAAACATTGATAGGCTGGCTTCAGAGGGCATCCGTTTTACCAATGCCCACGTAACTATTGCAGTTTGCCAGCCAAGTCGGCAAACGCTGATGACCGGGAGATTTCCCCACAATAACGGGGCCCCGGGTTTTGATCCGATTGCAGATGACGTCCCGATTCTCCAGGAAAGCCTTCGAAGGGCGGGATATCTCAATGGTGGCATCGGCAAGACCAGACACCTGCAACCCAAGGTTCGTTTCGGTTGGGACCTTGGGCCGGATCCAGACAACCCCGGCGCGGGAGTCGGAATGGAAGACCTGGGTAATGGTCGGGATATCGAGCTCTACGAGAAGTACGTGACCAGCTTCCTGGAAATGGCCAGCGCCCAGCAGAGGCCCTTTTGGCTCATGGTCAATACCCATGATCCCCACAAGCCATTCTACGGCAATGGAGGGGAGGCTTTTGACTACCCCGTCAGTCGGGAATATTCGCCGGAAGAAATTGAAGTTCCTGGCTTCCTCCCTGACCTGCCCCAGGTGCGCGAGGAAGTGGCAGCTTACTTCACCAGCGTTCACCGGGCCGACGACATTGTAGGTGCTATTCTTGAGATACTTGACGAGCAGGGCTTCCGGGATAACACCCTGGTGATGTTTCTTAGTGACAACGGCATGTCGTTCCCTTTTGCCAAGGCCAATTCATACCTCAACAGCACAAAGACCCCCTGGATCGTGCGGTTTCCTGGCTCGACCCTACCCGGCGTGGTAGACACCACGCACTTCATTTCGGGGATCGATTACATGCCCACGATTCTCGAGGCGGCAGGCCTCGAGCAGGTACCGGGCATGGACGGCAATTCCTTTCTGTCCATACTCTCTGGAGGCCTGCAGGGAGGGCGTACGTCTGTGTTCACGGAATTCAATGCGCCGTTCAGCGGAATCCCCTTGCACATGCGGGCGATCCAGAACACGGAATTCGGGTACATCTACAATCCTTTTCATGGTCACACGAAAGTGGCGATGGAATCCATGAGCGGCCCCACGTGGGCCACAATGCTGGAGGTAGGCCGGACTGATGCCGCCATCGGGGAACGTGTAGACCTATTTCTGAACAGAGTACCGGAAGAATTATACGCGTACGGAACAGATCCGGATGCCCTGATCAATCTCATCCATGATCCCGACTATGCGGATATCCTGGCCGAGCTGCGTCAGGAGCTGGCCAACGAGATGTACATGACGCGTGATTCTCTTCTGCAACAATTCGAAGAAGAGTTCGGAATCAGGGGAACGGTTTCCCTCTGATAGGTGGCCATTAACCAGCATCTGTTGTATATAAACATCGAAAATCCCTAGGCACAGTCTTGTGAATCATGGAAAAAGTGATAAGAACGTTTGACCCTCTCAACGATGACAAAAATTGGGAAACCTTGTTTGAGACGCACTTTCAAAACCTACAATCCTTGAATGCTATTTCAACGTTGTGGATCTCAGGGTTTTCCAAACTTGGAATGGATCAAAGTAAAAGACCGTTGGCCAAAGACTTGACGATTGCCATCAAACCCTATACCGGATACACCTTTATTCAGACGTCCGAGACGATCATTCTAGAGCAGATTGATTGGTACAAGATGATCGCCCGTTTTGAGATGCCGATGACCAATTTTGTCCGTCTTCCAGAAGAATTGGACTATTGTGATGAGCCCGATATCTGGCATGATATCATGGGACATGTACCCTTCCTTGCTCAAAAGGAATACTCAGACATGTACCAATTACTGGCTACTACTTACATCAGGGCGATAGAGACGGATCGAAAAGATTTGCTAAGAGAACTGGACTTCATTGGAGGGATGCTCATCGAGCTGGGTCTGATCGAGGAATCCTCAGGGATTAAAGCCTTTGGCTCTACGTTCTACTCTTCCTCTGAAGTTTTTGAGGCGTTCAAACCAGAAAATCAAATTCGATTTACGAAGGCAGCGCTGGTATCCGGTGAATCGTATGATCGTCATAGCTTCCAGGGTAAATACTACATCATGGAATCCTTGGATCACTTGGTGGAAACCATTGGCTATGTAGCGGACCGTATTTAGACCTTTTACTGTACCGAGAGCAGAGTTTATTCGCCTTCGGCTGATCACACGAGGCCTACGCCCCAATGAATTGTCCCTTGCGCTCGCGACGCTCCTCCGCTTCATTCGACAGGACGTGATAAGAGCAGGTGTGCATAGCCCCGGATACACAGACGGTTTTGAAGATTAGCTATTGATCGATTCCGAGAGAGCTGAATTCCCACTCGTCGGCGTGGGTATAGCTGCTGAGATCGGGTTCGATCGCAAAACCATATCCCGGGCACTGCAATGACGTGATGTTCAGGTCTCCGGAGTCAATATTTACCGCTGCACCCTCTGAAAACGCGTGGTAGAGATCAGGGTGGGCTTCCAGAATGCGCAGCTGTTCACTCGTGGGCAGATAATTCAGTCCGCGATAGTAGTGATGGCCATTGCGTTCAACGTGGTTGATTCCAAGGGTGGCCACCAGGGCCAGATCGCCCTGCAAAGCAATCATCCCAGCGGTCGTCAAGTCTTCTGCGGTCATGATATAATCTGAGCGTTCACCTTTGCCGTTTCGCAGCCAGTTCAACCCCGCGTTCAGGATACTTTTAATGGCTCCCTTGCAGGATTTGCTCGAGGTTCCGGTGTACCCCATCGCTAGTGCCTGCGGATAGCTGTCCAGCGCGGCGTCGGATTCATCGATGATAATGGGTTTTAAGGCCGCCAGGGCGCGAATACCAACGCTCAGTTCCGGATTCAGGGCCTGCGCACGGTTGATGGGCTGCTCCATCGAGAGGGTGTTTTTCCAGAGCGTTTCCAGGGCCGGAGTCGACTGAATGCGCTCGTACAACTCCATCAATTCAGCCGGAGTGCTGTACTGCTCATTCCCGTCCATCGTCACGGAATAGTCCTCACCCCTGAGGCGCCGCATGATTCCTGCGATGCTCGTCAGCCGCTCGAGATCAGCCTCTAGATCATTACACAACTTGATTTTCAGATAGCGCAACCCATAGCGCTCGACATATTCTTCGAGAGATTCGGGCAGCCCATCGTCAACGGGATCGCCCTCGTGGGCGTCGCTTCGGGTCAGTGGGTCCACCAGCCCGATCGTATGCCGCAGAGCGACTTTCTTGAGGGATTCGGTGGGCAACCATTCAGCCGGCTCGAAGCCTCTCAACTCAGCGTGAACCGCGCCGGGATCGATACCATAGACATTCTGGCGGATGGCCTCGCCGAAACTCATGTGATGACGACGGGCGATCGCATCCAACATGGCACGTTCCAGCATACTGAAGCCAAAACTGCATACGAGCATTGGAATGCCCGTTTCGGCGCTGAACGCCTTCGTCGACTCATAAACTTCAAGCCAGGTCGGAAAAAACGGCTGCGGGGCTCTCATGCGCTCGGCAAAAGCCGTACGAGCATGGTAGATAGCAGCGATCTGATCCTGGATCTGCAGTTCATACCCGCGCGGGCGCTTGTCAAACCATCCGGGGATCAGACATTCGGCACTGTACCCGGTGACGGCCTCGCCTTCTATGACCACGTCCAGCTTGAGGACATTTTGCGGACATCCCAGCAGCAGCGTACTCCCAAATCGAAACGGCATGCGCGTGTGCGCATTGCGTAAGTACAACTGGGCATCAACAAATTTGACAGCGTTCATATCTACCAGTTTTCTTCCCAAAGACAGTTCTTTGCCTACGAAAGCAGGCCCTGAAGCGCGGCCCAGTTGTTCACGACGGAAAAATAGGCTGCACCGGTCATGATCACGATGGCGATGGTCATCAAAACATTCCACAGAATGCGGCGCCCACCCCTGGGCATTGCCTTGCCCATGTACGACGGCCGGTTCAGCAGAATCATGAAACACACGACAGTAATGGGCATCAACGGCATAGCCAGGGTGGAAGCGGTAATGGCCAACGGAATCGGGAATTTTATGACCACGCCGATGACTCCAATGGCTGGCAGTAGAGAGAACAACCACTTGGTTCGACCCTCATGCTTTTGGCCAAACATTTCGCAGCCGATAAATCCGGCGGCCAGCATGTGCATGACGATGGTCGAAAATCCGATTGCTGTTACCCCGAATCCAACTATCAACCGCGCCATCGGGTCTCCCAAACTCGCCGAGAGGACGGGAATGATCTGGCGTACATCGCGGATAGCTTCGCCAATCAGACCGGGTTCGGGACCTATGGTCTTGGCAACGGCAATGATCATCAGACTCGTAGCCAGGATGAACGGAAACGCCATCCCAGAGAGTAAGTCGACATATGCGAGTTCCTTGTGTTCGCTTTTCCAGCGGCGTTCCAGCAGCGAATAGGGGTACAGGAAAATCATGTTGATCCCGACGGCAGCTGCCAGCGCGGCCACCACAGGCTTTAGGGCGAGACCTTGTTCGAAGCCTTCGGCGATGAAGGTGATTCCGAAAAGTCCTTTAAATAATTCCTTCCAAGCAATGGGCTCTCCGGTGAAGGCCGCAATCGCGAACGCCGCGACGATCAGCCAGATCAGCACCTTGATTATTTTCTCATAAATCTTCAGGCCCCGTGCACCCGAATGGTATACGTATACCATGAATGCCGCCAGGCCCAGTACGACTACCCCCATTGCGATGCGGGCGCCGGAATTATCCCAATTCATGTTCATCCCTTCGGCGAGGGTTATCAGGCCATTGGCCGTCAACGAGTACTGGGGAATGTGCCAGAGAATCGTGGCTACCATGGCGCTG
>CALBJU010000125.1 GCA_937893205.1 uncultured Bacteroidota bacterium | reverse complement strand
GCACCATCCGGAGCGGTGAAATCAAGCCACACGTAGAGAAACTTGTAGATGCAGAGGCCCGGAACATAGTTAATTCGAAATCCACCTGCTACGAGGTGCTTTTTGCTGGTATAATAGTTCCCTTCGAAAGGCGTGATGGCCCAACCAACCGGCCCATCCGCAATTACAGCGCCTGAGTTTTGATGAACGATCCGAACGTACTTCCGGGCCATGGAGTTATGCTCATGTACTTGATTTCCAGCGTTTCATTAGAGATGACTCTCAACACTGGACGGGTTCAAGTAATAAGTGCAATTTCCCCGCCCTCACGTTACACGTGCAAACAGATCTACTCAGTTTATAGTGATGGTAATCTTCTCTGAGACCAGCGGTGGATCATGCGGGACGTGGCTCTGATCACCAAGGACGAGCTGCAAGGTGTGCGTACCCGGCTCAAGATCGATCGAAACCTGGGTCTGCCCGCCTCCGAAGTGACGATGATTCGCATCATTCGGGATCGGAAACTCGAAAGACGGCAATTCCTCGACATCGATCAATAGGTGATGGTGCCCGGTATTGTCCTTCACTGTGCCTGCTGGTGCTACGCCCATCCCACTCAGTCCAAACCGGACGGTTACCGATCCACCGGTCTCTTCTCCGTCCATCGGACTGATGATGTAGAGGGTGGCTCCATCGGCAGAACTGCTGCGCCCGGCTGATTCCTGCTCGTCTGCCGTTGCCGACACGGTTTCTTCTGCCGGGGTCTGGCACGCGCTCAAAAGGGCGAGCGAAAACAATAATGTGAAGACACTGGTGGTCCTGTTCATGGCTCTAAAGTGTTTGGATGGGGGGACGATGTGGCGCTTCGATTCGAGCCGACTAAGACTGAAACTACGGCCAACTATTCGTCCACGTCAACAAATGGTAGGATAGCTCTCTGTAACGCTTGATAGGTCGATTTTTGGGCACCTCCATGGATGCCCCATCCGTTGAATACCACGACGATGTCGTGCTCCGGAGATACGAGAACGAATTGACCGCCATAGCCATTGCCGCCGAAGATCTTCGCCTCTCCACCTTCCTGCGCTAGAATCCACCACTGGTAGCCGTAGCCAGGATCGGCACGGGTGTTGCCCGGATTGATATCCGGAATGATGGGTCTCGTCGAAGATTCGACCCACTCTCGGGACACGATCTGCTTGCCATCCCACTCCCCACCCCTCAGAAACAGGTATCCGATGCGAGCGAGGTCTTCCGTTTTCAAATAAAGACCGCCTTCTGTGTCTGCTTCGCCGTCGGGCGTAATCTTCCAGTAAAACTCATTGATTCCGATGGGCTCGAAGAGGCGTTCACGCGCCCATTCATCGGCGCGCTGGCCCGTGGCCTCACGGATGATCTTGCCCAGCAGGACGCTCACTCCGTCATTGTACTGGAATCGATTACCCGGGTCGCGATCCATCGGACGTTCTAGCACATACCGAATCCACTCATCGCTGTTTTCCATCTTGATGGTATCGTGTTCGTCCCCGGCGTATCCACCCGTCGTGACCCACTCGATACCGCTACGCATGGTCAGAAAGTCAGCAAGGGTGGTCGATTCCTTGCGAGAATCGGTCGTGTAGGGCTCATAATCCTCGAAATAAGGCATCACGGGGGTGTCCACCCCGCCGATCAACCCTTCGTCCATGGCAATGCCCAGAACGGTCGACATCACACTCTTGGTGACGGATTGCAACGAATGAAGCTCCGTGCCTTTGAGGTACGGATGCCAGTCGGGATGATCATAATTATATATGTAATTCGTCGTGTCGTGGTCGGCCATCACGGCCCAGTAGTCTTGCTCGAAACGATGATCAGCGACCACTTTCCCGTTTCGAATCAGCATGAAAGCGTCCACAAATCCGTACACACCCGACTCCAATTCTGAGACCAGCGTCTCTATCGCATCCGCGCTGATGCCTTCTGCTTCCGGGGTCGAGGTCGCCCATGTTTCGCCCGGCCATATATGAGTGGCGACGTCGGAGCCAGTGGTTTGTGCAGTTGCGCTGGATGCGAAGAAGAAAAGAGCCAGCAAAATTGACCCAAGTACACTGCGAGAAAGGATTTTGGGCGTCATGGAAGATCTCCGTTGAGCGTGTCAAAGTGGAATCGGGGTGGAATCGAAGTATAAAGCGTGGCTGTGGATTTTTTTCAGGGCAACCGCGACGACTATGGAGCGCAATACTTCCTGAACTTTGTTTCGCAGGCCATGGGCGATACTTTCGCCCGTCTCGCAGGCAACTTCGAGCCATCCTCGCACCGCCCAATTCCAACCAAGTCACATGTTCGTACTGGAGAGCTATACGCTGGCTGTCATCTTCTGTGTGATCACGATGATCTGCTGGGGTTCTTGGGCAAACACTCAGAAATTGGCAGGAAAAACGTGGCGTTTGGAGCTGTTCTATTGGGATTACGTCTTCGGCATTGCCCTGGCAGCACTCTTTTTTGCTTTCACTATGGGGAGTACGGGCAGCGAAGGCCGCGGATTTCTGGAGGATCTGGCTCAGGCTTCCCCTGGTAACCTCTGGTCGGCTGTTATCGGCGGTGTCATTCTGAATGCGGCAAGTATTCTGCTGGTTGGCTCGATTGCGCTCGCCGGAATGGCGGTCGCCTTCCCAGTTGGATTCGGTCTGGCGCTCGTTATTGGCGTCGTTGTCAATTACGTGGCCCAGCCTCAGGGAGATCCAACGCTGCTTTTCACGGGTGTTGCATTCGTATCTGCAGCCATCGTTCTGGATGCCGTGGCCTACAGACGAATTCCGACCGGCGATAGGTCGAACGGAAATACGGGACTCATCCTGGCGATTTTTTGCGGCATACTGAGCGGCTTCTTCTATCGCTTCGTAGCCCAATCGATGTCGCCCGATTTCATTCAGATGGAGGCTGGAAAGCTCAGTCCGTACACGGCGATGGTGTTCTTCGCGCTGGGAATACTACTCAGTAATCTCGTTTTCAATACCGCCATTATGCTCAAACCCTTCAAGGGAGAACGCGTCTCGCCATGGGAATATTTCAGGGGCAGAAGGAGTGACCATGCCTGGGGAATCACCGGAGGCATGATCTGGTCGGTCGGGATGATGTTTTCAATAATCGCGTTTGGCGTGGCCGGGCCTGCTATTTCTTATGGCCTGGGCCAGGGAGCGACGATGGTCGCTGCCTTTTGGGGCGTGTTCATATGGAAGGAGTTCGCAGAAGCTCCCGTCGGTACAAACAGGCTTCTTGCGATGATGTTTGTCAGCTTTACGGTCGGACTGATCCTAATCGTTGTTGCGGGATCGTAGGACCGAGAGTTCTATTCCGCACCCTTCAGATTGAAAGACCAGAAGGCCAGTCCACCTGGGATGATCACTCCAAGCCATGATGCCCACATCGGAATCATCATGTCTCCAATTGAAAACGACCACCCATTGAAAATTCTGATTACGTGAACTAGAGCAACGAAAATAAATAATATTCCTGAAGCTCTCAGATACTCTTTGTGTCCCATCGTCTTATCCGTTCTGTGCGTATTGCCATCGCTAAAAACTACGCGTGCCCATAACCCAATAACGAAAGAAGACCTCAGACCTACAAACTGGCCGCGAGCATCACTCCTCTTGTTGTTCGATTTCAACTGTCGATCCGCGGAGTTGCCGCACGCCCAGAAGAGCTGCAGAGAAGACAGCCACGTTGATGAAGCGCATGTATTCGGCGGCAAAGACATGTGTGAAGAATGCACCCACCATCACTACCAACAGACCCGTTGCAGCATAGCGCGCTATCCGTGGTATCAGCAACCCTACACCACCCGCGAATTCGAGCGCTCCGACAACGTGTGCGAATCGCGCTGGATAACCCCAATGTTCAAACATTTCCAGGACTCCCGGTGTGCCCATCAATTTGGGAAGACTGGCGATTACGAGCAGCAACCCAAATATGATCTGGAGTGACCAGCTCAGGATCGAGCGGTAGGCGTGGATTATGGGGTTGATGTGCCGTTGCACATCTGTTTGGCCCTGGATCTGGCGGTGCTAAAGACCGTTGCGGGACGATTGCGGGACTGGGCAGATATTCAGCGGATCATCCAACGAAGCGGCGAGACCATGGACTGGGATCTGGTGTACGAAGAACTGGAACCACTTCTAGCTCTAGCCTACAAAGAAGAACATCTCCCCCGCCTGAAGTCTATGGTTGAAGAGGAGTATCCGGCCGGCACGTGAGTCGCGGATTTCGTCACGCAGTCCGAATAGACAATTCAATGACAAGTGATTGGGCTAAGATTCGTACGTTTTGGGGAATCTTGATCTGATTTATCGTGTCATCACGCTCTCTCCTGCTTCTTCTTGCTACAGTCCTCTTACCCGGAATTGCACTGGCGATCGTAGGTGTCGTTTTGGTTGAGCAACAGCAGGAGCTTATTGACAGGCGAAGTGAGGACCAGGCTCGCCTTATCGGTCGTGAAATGGCCGATTCGTTGGCTGCGAGGCTCGATCGAGAAGCTGCGGCGGCCGCTGACGTGACTATCGCCGCGACGCACCTTCGATATCCGGCCTGTTTCATCGCTTAACGATGCAGATTTTGCCGCACAATTGAAACGTTTCAGCCGAGTAGAGCAAGACGGTCTCTGTTGTAAACGTATCCACGGGCGAAATAGAGGCGACCTATTCCGATTTCGGATTCCCCTATCGCATGGCGGTAACACCAGATGGGGCGCTGGCGCTACTCGGCGACCCCATGAGGAGCGAGATACGAGTCGTGGACGCCAGATCTCTTGAGTTATTCGACACGATCAAGATCGCGAGCGATGGAGCCATCAGCGCGGCCGAGTTCAGTGGTTCTGCCTCACCCGAGGGGCTGGTCATCACACCAAACAGTCAGTACGCCTACATCTCCCTTCAAGGGCTTAATCAGGTGCTGGCGCTGGATCTCGCTACGCTCGAGGAGGTTGGCCGATTCGACACCGGGGCCTGGCCTGACGGCATCGGCTTCTCTCCACTGAGCGCTTCTCGCGATTGAGAGTTCGAAACTTTCGGATCAGATTCTCTGAATTCCTCGGATAAATACACTCAGGAAACTGAAGAAATAGAACTGGGGATCAACACATGCAGTCGAGCCACCCTCCGAGATGGTAACACTGAGAATCGCCCGCATGGAGTGGACGAATTGACTCACACAGATATCGATATTCAGTCCGGGAAGAAAGCAACGCTCTCGGATTCCATCTTCGAATATGGACCGCAGCTGTCCGCGTAACTGCTCGTTAAACCTATAAAAGTTCTCCACGAGATCAGCATCTATTCGGTCGCGGTTGATGCCGTTATAGTTGACGTAAGATTGAAGCCTGAACGAGTCCGGATTTTCCAGGGCGTATTGCAGATACGAATCCGCCCATTTGATGAGCTTGTTTAATCCACCGCGAACAGTTCGTACCGCTTCTTCGTGGACCGCTATCCGGGTTTTCAGATCGCGAAGAAGTACAGACAAAACTATTTCATCACGGCCCGTGAAATAGGAGTACAGAGTCCGCCTCGTGTACTCAGCCTCACGTGCAATCAGTTCAAGCGAAGAGTCGTCGACACCATGAACCGCGAAGGTCCTGCTGGCGCTCTCGATCAGAAAATCCAGCCGAGCTTGTCTTTCTGAGGCTTCTCGATGCGACATATAATTTACACACTATGTATAATTAACTATACGATATGTATAAATTACGAAATAGTTCCTCACAGCTCCTTATTGTGTCATTATTTGGGTTGAAGAAGTATCCCGGAGCACTATCCTGTAATTGTGACAGGCGCAACCTGATCCCTGTTTAGGACGAGAGTCGCGGTCGCACTCACGATTTTTTGAGACTTCTGATAATCGCGAGTATCCAACTCAGTAGGACCAGCCCCGAGGATGCGAGACCGATATAGAAGAGTTCAACCCGAAACGTGATTGGAATGAGATCGCGGGTGGTCATCAGTAGGGCCATACCGACCAGGCCGCCAGTTATCCATCCTGTTTTTTCCATCAATCCGGCTCCTTCCAGAGCAGCGGGTACCCCTAACTCGGTGTGTCGTTCAACAAGGCCGTGCGAAATTGCTGCGACCAGTCGGCCAGCGAGATTTTCAGATAGCGAGCCTCTTCGGCATTGCTCCGGCTGATGGGGCCTTCCGTCCCCAGCTCTACCCGGATACAGGCGAAGACCGGCCCCCCGCCCTGGAGGAGGCCGGGGAGAGCGGCTTCGTAGGCATTGGGGTCGTCGAACCCATAGGTACGTTGGAACCCGGCGGCCTGGGCCATCGCAACGAAGTCGAGGTGCCCGGCACCCGGTACGGGCTGGTTGCCCGTGATCTCGTAGGTACCATTGTCGATCACGAAAAGGACAAGGTTGGAAGCGCCTGAGGCAACGATGGTCGCCAGGGTGCCAAGAGACATCAGCATGCTGCCGTCGCCGTTGAGGCAGATGACGGTGCGGCTCGGCTGGGCCAGGGCGATGCCCAGGGCCAGGTCGGCGGTGTGACCCATCGCACTGTCTGCCGAGGCGAAGTCGAGGTCGTGGTCGGAATACTGGGCCCAGGGCCGAACGACGCTCATCGTGGTGACAACGACCTCGTTGGTACGGAGGCGCGCCAGCGGCTCTAGGAGTTGGGCTTTGCTGAGCATGGGTCGTCAGGAAGATGCGTGGGTGAGGAGCAGAGCTACCGGGCGGGCTTCTCGGTGGGCCTGTGCCCAGGCCTCGGCTACAAGAGGGGCATCGTCATCGGTACTGTACAAATGGTAGGGGATACCCCAGGCCCGTAGCGTCGGCTCAGTGAGTAATGCCACCGAGTCCACATCACTCTGGGTCAGTGTAGTGCGGGTCGGCGGGCCGGCGTGGGGGTCGAGGTGCGCCTCTTTCATCTTGGCGTAGCCGCGGTAGCCGATGAGGCATAACAGCGGAACACCCATACGCACAGCAGTGCCTCGTAGGCTGTCGCCGCTTTCGAGCAGACCAGTGTTTTGGATTATGACGGCCGGGTGCCGGCCACCAAGCCAGAGTCCCGACGCGATCGCAAAGGCCTCTCCCTCGCGGGTCGCCGGAACCAGGCTCATGCTCGGGTCGCGGAGGATCAGGTCGAAGAGCACCGCCGAGGCATTATCCGGGATTCCGACGATGTACGAGACGCCTAGATCGACGAGGGCGGCATGCAAAACATTCGCCCGTGGTCCGGTGTCGGCTGGCGGGCTCATTGATGGCACATTCACGTCATCGAGGAAGCAATGCCATCGACAAGGTCTGGATGCATCGGCGACGTCTTGAGGGCAACGATAGCGCCCGTCGAGTGGGCCATAGGCCCGACGAGGTCCAGTTGTTGCTCCTCCAGGTACGCGGCAACAGCTTCGGCAGTGAAGTCGAGGGCGGTGATGTTATTCCAAATATCATGCATTAGCTGTCAGCCATTAGGGAAACCGAAGTCGATGGTGGCTCCTGCCCCAAGGATTAAGATGATGTCATCTTGGATCCTAATATATACACATTTTCTCACAGCGGCGAGTGGCTCGCGTTTACTCGGAATAGCAATCAAGTCGATTACAATATTGAGGCAAGAGATCTTGAAACTGGAGACACCAATGTGGCTGCGGATTCTGAAGATCGAGAATCGGCGCTGCAGAACTTGAACGCACCATTCCGAGTAATTGACTTTGCAAGGCCTTCGTTCCTTGTCTTTCGCAGCTTATTCTGCGATACTTGAGCTGACTCCACATTTCTAGTTTCATGATCGGCACCACCCTATCTCATTATAAAATTGTATGCGAGCTTGGCCGTGGCGGTATGGGCATCGTGTACAAGGCCGAGGACACGAAACTGGATCGATACACCTGCAGAAAATTTTGGATGGCTACTACTCGGTGATGAGACCGTAAACACCACAGCCAAGCGCTTCGCAAGCCGTGAGAATGGCGATCAGTCGGCCCGGCCACAGGCGCAGATTTATTTCTCAGTAGCAACTGACATTGAGACCGAGGCCATTCCGACGTCTGTACATCTGCAGCCAACGTATCCAAATCCGTTTCAGCAGACGACTACCATTGAGTACCGCCTCGACACACCGCAGGCAATATCACTCAAGGTGTACGATTCGTTGGGACGCGAAATTACTACTCTGGTGGCCTCGTGGAAGGCCGCAGGCGCTCATAAAGCGATCTTTGATGCGAGCAATCTTCCGGCCGGAGTCTATGTATTTTGCCTGACTGGAGATGATTTCGACCAGATCGGAAAGATGATTGCCCTGAAGTAGGCGTAAAAACGCCTCCTCATGCCTTTATTGGCCGATTTATGGTCAAATTCAGCCCGCTTTCGAAATGTGTTAGCAGGCCGTAGATTCGGTTTCCGAAACAACACTACGACTTGTCGCTATGAGTATCTCGTGGCGAAACCGGAAGATCGCACCACACAATTGGATCGGGCTTCGTGCCTGGAGAAAATTCATACAGAGAGGAATCAAGATGTATCGTTCGTTATTGTCAGTACTTGCTGTCGCCGTGATCGCGATGGTAGTGACCATCGATCCGGCAGTCGCTCAAGACACCGACCAGTCTGTTGACGAGGGTGGCGTTTTTGTAGAAGGATGGATGGGAAGCGTTGATGCGCGCGCAGCCGGAAACGGAATGTCCGCCGACGACGCAAGTTTTTCCATGGAAGACGGCAACTATTCCGTCACCACGGGGCCATCGGTCACCTATTGGAGCTCGGAAAACGAAGCCAGCGGCAGCTATACGATCATGGCCACGTTTCATGAACCCGCCTACATGAGCCTTGGTGGTCACCCACACCCCTACGGCCTCTTCATAGGCGGAAATGATCTGGGAACAGAAAACAGAAGTCTGCTCTACTGCGTGGCGTATGGTAACGGGAAGTTTATCGTCCGTGGTTTTTCGCCAGAGCCGTTCCGGATGAATGGCGACCGCCAGGAAGCAAACGATGCCGTCGACACGGCGGAAGGCGAGCATGGACCCGTCACACAGGCAATCAGCATCTCAGTATCCGAAGAAAAGGTCGAATGCTCGATCAACGGAACTGTTGTAGCTAGTTATGCAACATCCGACGTCGTCGGCGAAGGAAAACTCAAGTCGACTGATGGTTATTACGGTGTCCGGGTCGGTCACAACGTTGAGGTCAACTTCAGTGGCTTCCACGCGATGAAGTAAACGGGACCCAATCCCATTTCACTATGAAGTATTCTGGCGTCGACCGCTTTTGTCCGCCCCATTTGGTCCTTCCCACACAGCACTCAATTCGACCATGAAATTCCTGTCCCGCCCAATCTGGCTTCCCTTTATTCTTTCCATTGCTGTTCTCGGAGCGTGCGAACAGGCCGACTACGGATCGGGGGGCGAGGACGATCTCGAAGAACGTGCTCGAGGAATCCATGAGCGCGTAATTACGCTTGATACGCATAATGACATTCAGGTATCCAATTTTACTGAGGAACGTAATTACACGATGGACCTGGGTAATCAGGTCAATATTCCGAAAATGATCGAGGGCGGCCTGGATGTATCCTGGCTGGTAGTGTTCACCGGACAGGGCGATCTAACGGATGAGGGATATGCGGCCGCCTATGACAATGCGATGGCAAAGTTCAAAGCGATCCACTGGCTGGCGGAAGAAAAAGCGCCCGATCAGATTGGGATAGCCTACACCTCCGATGATGTCCGGAGAATTGTCGCGGACGGAAAACTGGTCGCTATGATCGCGATTGAAAATGCGTATCCGGTCGGCCTGGATATCGAAAATATCCAACTGTTTCAGGAAATGGGTGGTCGGTACATGTCTTTGTCCCACAACTTCCACAGCCAGTTTGCCGATTCAAACACCGGGGAACGAGATGATATCTGGTTGTACGATGGTCTCAGCGATCTTGGCGTACAAGCCATCGCCGAAATGAATAAATGGGGCATCATGATCGACCTTTCGCATCCCTCAAAGAAGTCCAACATGCAGGCCATGGAGCTATCCCGTGCTCCGGTGATGGCCTCACACTCTGCCGCTCGCGGACTCAATGACGTCAGCCGAAATCTGGATGACGAAGAGCTGATGGCGCTCAAAGAAAATGGGGGTGTCGTGCAGACGGTAGCATTTAAAAGTTATATCGCGAGTGAAAAAAACGGTGCATACCAGGAAGCGGTAGGCGCACTTCGAGCCGAAATAGCTGAGGAGATGGGCGTTGAGGTAATTTCGGGTCGCCAGGCATTTCGGGCGATGTCGATGGAAGAGCGTCAGGCATATATGGAGCAAGTTGAACCGGTTAACGAGGCTGTCGATGCTCGGATGGATGAGATCGATGCTAAGCCAGTGGACGTCGCCGACTTCGTCAACCACATCGATTACCTGGTCGATTTGATCGGAATCGACCACGTCGGTATCAGCTCCGACTTCGACGGTGGCGGTGGAATCGACGGCTGGAATGACGCATCTGAAACCTTCAATGTGACCCTGGAGCTTGTACGACGCGGATACTCTGAGAAGGAAATCGGCAAGATCTGGAGCGGCAACCTCCTTCGCGTGTTGGACGACGTGCAGGAAATCGCCGCCGAGATTCAGGCTGAGGATTCTTAGAGGACGAACCCAGCCCGTAACAAGCGAGGCACCACAGTGAAATATATCCTTGCTCTCGATCAGGGAACGACCAGTTCACGAGCCATTCTGTTCGATCACTCCGGATCGATTGTAAGCGTTGCTCAACAAGAATTTGAGCAGATTTTTCCTCAGCCAGGCTGGGTTGAGCACGATCCCCGTGAAATTTGGTCATCACAGCTCGCGACAGCGAAGAAGGCCATCGCGCAAGCAGGGGCCACGGCGGCAGATATCGTTGCAATCGGTATCACCAATCAGCGAGAGACGACGGTCGTATGGGATCGCCGCACCGGCGATCCCATTTACAACGCCATCGTGTGGCAGGACCGGCGCACAGCCGCCTTCTGTGATAGCCTGAAAGCAGATGGGCAGGAGGAGGATTTTCGGAGGGCGACTGGACTGGTTCTGGACCCTTACTTCTCAGGCACGAAGGTGCGATGGATCCTGGAAAACGTCGACGCTGCACGCGAAAAAGCAGAGCAGGGACATCTGGCGTTTGGTACCATCGATTCATGGCTGGTCTGGAACCTGACTACCGGACTGGCACACGTCACGGACCCGAGCAACGCCAGTCGGACGCTCCTCTACAATATCCATGATCTCAAATGGAGTGAGGACCTCTGCCGAAGATTAAGCGTCCCACAATCTCTGCTCCCGACCGTCGGGCCCTCCAGCGGCATGATTGCAGAGACTTCTCCCGACCTGTTCGGCTCCTCAATCCCGATCACCGGCATCGCGGGCGACCAGCAGGCGGCGCTATTCGGGCAGGTATGCACGCAGCCCGGGATGGTTAAAAACACGTACGGAACGGGCTGTTTTATGCTGATGAACACCGGCGTCGAGCCCGTGCCTTCCAAAAACAATCTGTTGACGACGGTGGCCTGGCAAATCGGCGAAAAGACCGATTATGCGCTTGAAGGCAGTGTTTTCATCGGTGGCGCCGTCGTGCAATGGCTTCGAGACGGCCTGAACTTCGTAAAAGACTCGGCGGAGATCGAAGATCTTGCCCGGCAGGTCGATTCCAGCGAGGGTGTGGTTGTTGTACCCGCGTTCACCGGCCTGGGAGCTCCCCACTGGGATCCCTATGCCCGCGGCGCGATGTTCGGCCTCACGCGCGGCTCGACGAAAGCCCACATCGCGAGGGCTGCGCTCGAGAGCATCGCCTTCCAGGTGGCTGACGTGATCCATGCCATGGAGCACGACGCTGACCTGAAGCTTTCAGGGCTCCGCGTCGACGGCGGCGCTGCGGCCAATGATCTGCTGATGCAGTTCCAGGCGGACATCCTGGATACCGAGGTCTTACGCCCTACGATTCTGGAGACAACCGCCCTCGGCGCGGCCTACCTGGCCGGCCTTGCCGTAGATTATTGGAGTGGCTTGGACGAACTGGCCACGCAGTGGCATGTGGATCAGTCGTTCACCGCGAGCATGCCCTCGGATCAGGTCGACAGCCTGACTCAAGATTGGAAGCGGGCGCTTCAAAGAACTGGCGGTTGGGCCTCGAAATGAGCCTTAATCGAGATCAACTTCTCGACGAAGCCCGCTCCAGCGAGATATGGGACATCATAGTGATCGGTGGCGGCGCGACCGGCCTCGGTACTGCGGTAGATGCGGCATCCAGAGGCTATCAAACGCTGCTTCTGGAATCGCACGACTTCGGTAAGGGGACTTCAGGCCGAAGTACCAAGCTGATTCACGGCGGGGTGCGCTACCTCCGGCAGGGGAATATCAAGATGGTGAATAAGGCCCTGCGAGAGCGCGGTCGCCTGCTCAAGAATGCTCCCGATCTGGTAAAACCGCTGCGTTTCGTGATACCATGCTACAAATGGTGGCACAAGGCTTGGTATGGCGCGGGAATGCGGGTGTATGATGCCCTCGCCAGAAAACTCAGTATCGCCCCCTCACGCACGTTGAGCCGTGAAGACACCATCGCATTTCTTCCGGGGATAAACACTGACAATCTCCGAGGCGGAGTGGAGTACTGGGATGCACAATTTGACGATACGCGACTTCTCGTGAGCCTGGCTTTGACCTGTGCCAGCCTGGGCGGTGTACCCCTGAACTATATGCGCGTCACAGACTTCGTCAAAGAACGAGGGCGTATCCAGGGCGTAGTCGCCGTCGACAAGGAGACGGGCACCTCACATTCCTTTCGATCCCGAGTTGTCGTGAACGCAACGGGTATCTTCACGGACGGTTTGCGCCGGATGGATGACCCCGCCTCCAAACCCATGATGCAGGCGGCACAGGGCATCCATCTGGTTCTGGATCCCTCTTTTCTTTCGACCGATACCGCGGTGATGGTACCCGATACGGATGACGGTCGGGTCATTTTTGGTGTCCCCTGGAACGGACGTATCCTGGTTGGGACGACTGATACGCCGCGAAATCGAATCGATCTAGAGCCTCTCGCAGGCGAAGACGAAATTAGTTATCTGCTGGATCACGCTTCGCGCTACCTCGCGAAAGCACCTCGCCGCGAAGATGTACTGAGCATTTATGCTGGCCTACGCCCACTCGTAAAGGCCCACAGGTCCAAAACAAAGTCCATGTCACGCGATCACACTTTGCGGGTATCCAAATCCAGCCTGGTCACGATCACGGGCGGCAAATGGACAACGTATCGTCAGATGGGTGAGGACGCGGTCAACCGGGCGGCAAAGGTCGCCGGACTCCCGAAAAAAAGTTGCATCACGCGAGAACTTCGGCTGAAAACGGGGCCAAAAGATGACGCTGGTTCGATGGACTCGAGCACTGGAATGGACGAGAAACTACACGGCAGTTCATCCTACACTCGGGCCGATATCTTGCGGGCGGTGCGATACGAAATGGCGCGCACGGTAGAGGACGTACTTGCGCGCAGGACCCGAATGTTATTTCTTGACGCTCGGGCTGCGATAGCAGTAGCGCCCACGGTTGCGTCTATCATGGCCGCTGAGTTAGGATGGGACCAAGATCGAGAGACTCGCGAGGTGGCTCGTTTCAACGAAACGGCGCAGCAATACATTCCTTCATATCCATTCTCCTGATGCGCTATCTTTTTTTATTTCTTCTGTTTCCGCTCGTCGGCTGTACCAACCCCGCGTCCAACTTCATGGTTGACATAGATTTACAGGGACATCGTGGTACACGAGGACTCTATCCTGAAAACACCCTCCCTGCGTTTCTCGCGGCCCTCCACATCGGGGTCAGAACACTGGAATTGGACATAGTCAGCGATGCCGAAGGAACCGTGATCGTTTCGCACGAGCCCTGGATGTCTGCCACCATCTGTTCCCATCCGGATGGCCGCCCCGTCTCGAAGGAGGAGCAGCGAAGCCTGAACATATTCGAAATGACCTACGAGGAAGTATCCAGTTTCGACTGCGGCCTTCGGGGTCACGAAGGCTTCCCGGACCAGCAGGCAGTGGCAGCCACAAAGCCAAAACTGGTCGACGTCATCGATGTAGTGAATGCCTATGCGGCGGAGCACGGAATTCCAGCGCCAGTCTTCAACGTCGAGATAAAGTCCAACAAAGAGCACGACGGAGTCTACAACCTTCCTCCCGTCGAATTTGTGCAACTGGTTTACGATGTCCTGGCCGAGAAAAACATGCTGGAAATGTCGACCATTCAGGCGTTCGATGCCCGCGTCCTGGAAGCCATGCACAAAATTGATCCAGAGGTCAGGACCGGTTGGTTGGTGGGAAATGAAGACGGATTCGACGCGAACATGGCCAGGCTCTCCTTCCTGCCCGATATCTACACCCCCAATCACAAGTACGTTGACGCCGAGCTGGTCGCAAGCGTACATGACGCCGGAATGCTGCTCGTGCCGTGGACGGTCAATGAAACAGAGCGGATGCGAGAACTGATCGAGCTGGGTGTGGATGGAATAATCACCGACTACCCGGACCGCGGACGCCAGTTGCTCGACAATTTCTCGCGATAACGACTCACCAACCTTCCTTTTGAAAATGTCACCTTTCATAGCTGAAATAGTCGGAACAGCCCTCTTGATTCTCCTTGGAGACGGGGTCGTTGCCAACGTATTGCTGAACAAGACCAAAGGACAGAATAGCGGCTGGATTGTGATCACCATGGGTTGGGGTCTCGGCGTCTTCGTCGCTGTTTTTGCGGTTGCGTCGGTGAGTGGAGCCCATATCAATCCCGCCGTCACTATCGGATTGGCTGCGGCTGGAAAATTTGCCTGGGTGCTCGTTCCCGGATACATCGCAGCGCAGATGATCGGCGCATTCATCGGAGCCACCCTCGTCTGGCTGCATTACAAGCCTCATTTTGCCGAAACAGAAGATGCGGCGCTGAAGCTGGCTGTTTTTTCCACGGGACCAGCGATACGCAACTCCTTTTGGAATCTGGTATCTGAGATTATCGGCACTTTCGTACTCGTCTTTGGCGTTCTGAGCATTGCGGCACCCGACGTCGGTCTCGGTGCGCTCGATGCGCTGCCCGTGGGCCTGCTCGTCCTGGTGATTGGCCTGGCACTTGGCGGCACCACGGGATATGCCATCAATCCAGCCCGCGACCTCGGACCTCGAATCGCACACGCCGTTCTTCCAATCACCGGAAAGGGCGACAGCGACTGGGCCTATTCGTGGATTCCGATACTGGGTCCGCTGTTGGGCGGATTGCTCGCCGCGCTGGTTTTTGGAATGCTTGCCTGAGCTACGCGGCCTGCCTGACCCACACAGTCAGCGCGGGAGGACTGCGGTGAAGAGGGAGCCCGCCCCTACTCCATCGCTGAGGACAGTAATACTGCCTCCGTTCCGTTCAGCCGCCGCAGCAGCGATTCAAGGAGGAGAAATTCTTTCGAGCGCAACAGGAGTGGCT
>CALBJU010000124.1 GCA_937893205.1 uncultured Bacteroidota bacterium | reverse complement strand
TCAGTGCGCGGAGCCGATCCCGAATTTCTCGGCGCCCAACAGGATCTACGCCGTCTGTCGGTTCGTCCAGGACAATAATATCCGGGTCATTCATGAGGGCCTGGGCAAGTCCAAGACGCTGCATCATGCCTTTCGAGAACTTACCGACCCGAATATCAATCCAGGATGAAAGACCCGCTTCTTCTACCAGACGGGGAATTCGCTCCTTTCTCATCTCAGACGACATGTCGCTCAGTCGACCGTAGACGTCCAGAGTCTGTCTCGCGGTGAGGTAGGGCGGAAAACGGTGATTCTCGGGTAAATATCCCAGGTTTTGACGAGCCTGCGCTTCACCAATCGGCCGTCCGAACAACTCGGCCGTCCCGGAAGTGGGGCTCACAACACCCAGCAAGATCTTCAGGAGCGTCGTTTTACCCGCTCCATTTGGCCCCAATATTCCAACGATTTCGCCCGCTCTGACTTCGATGTCAATACCGCGAAGGGCGTGCACCTTTTTTCTGCCGAACGCAGACGAATAAGTCTTCGCAAGAGAATGGGTCGCTATGGCTATTTCATTCATTGGTTCAGATTCTACTGAGGGCGGCGACGCCGGGCAGCTCTTTTCCTTCCAACAGCTCCAACATCGCTCCGCCGCCGGTGCTTACGTGACTCACGGCCATCGAGAGACCCGCCCCTACAAGGGCCGCTACGGAGTCTCCTCCGCCCACAACCGTGAAGGCGCCGCTCTCAGTGGTTTTTGCCATTGCGTTAGCGATCGCATTGGTTCCTGCGGCGAATGAGCTCATCTCAAAGACGCCCATCGGGCCGTTCCATATGACCATCTTGGCCTGCTCGATACTTTCAGAAAATGCCGCAATGGTACCGGGCCCGATGTCGAGTCCTATCAAGCCTTGAGGAACGAAATTACTGGAGACCATGGACGCAGCGTCATTGTCAAATGAATCCGCACATACGTGATCGATCGGGAGATGGATGCGTCCCTCGGCGCGGGACAGTAGCTGCGCGGCCATCTCGATACGATCATCCTCTACAAGCGATTTCCCAGTCTCAAGACCCTGGGCCTTCATGAACGTGTACGCCATTGCGCCACCGATCAGCAGATGATCGACTGTTTCGAGCAGCTTTGTGATGATGCCGATCTTGTCGGAGACTTTGGCTCCCCCGACAATGGCCACAAACGGGTGGGCAGGATCCGAAACTATCCTTTGCAGCGCATTCAGCTCTTCCTGAAGCAGCAGCCCCGCAGCCTTCTCGGAAACGAACCTGGCGACCCCCGTCGTGGAGGCGTGCGCCCTGTGGGCCGTCCCGAAAGCATCGTTGACGTAGACATCTGCCAGACGCGCGAGCGCTTTGGCGAGCGCGGGGTCATTCGTGGTTTCCCCTGGCTCAAAGCGAACATTTTCCAGCAACATGATCTCCGCCGGCGCCAGCGATGCCGCGAACTGTTCCGCGTGTTCACCCACGACCTCGGGGCAAATAATGACGGGAGCCCCGATGAGGGAGGCTAGGTGCCGACCGACGGGTGCCATGCTGAATTCAGGTCGAACAGAGCCCCCGGGACGGCCAAGATGGCTCATCAGAATAACCTTCCCGCCGGCGTTCTGAATGTGGCGAATGGTAGGGAGGGCCGCCCGAATACGGCTGTCATCGGCTACCGAGCGACTATCTGTGTGGTCGGCCAGAAGCGGCACATTGAAGTCCACGCGCACCAATACCCGCTTTTCGAAGAGATCGAGATCGGCAATACTATGGTACGTCTTCAAGATCGTGTCGAATCCTGATCTAAATTAGGTAGATGCCATGATCACTGTTGGGGGTAAAAAAGCGGTTACGCCCCCATCAGCCTCTTGGCCAGATCGACTGTTCGATTGGCGTATCCCCATTCGTTATCGTACCAACCCACCACCTTGACCATGTTGCCCATGACCATGGTCGATCCAGAATCGAAGACGTTTGAATGAGGGTTGTGGATAATGTCGATGGAAACCAGAGGCTCGTCGCTGTACTCCAGGATGCCCGCGAGAGAGCCCGCTGCTGCTTCCTGGAACAGTTTGTTGACTTCTTCGACACTCGTATCGCGTCCGACCTCTACCGTGAGATCGGTAATGGATCCATCTGCGATGGGAACTCGAAGAGCAAAGCCATCCAGTTTACCAGCGATGTGGGGCAGAACCAGGCCAACCGCTTTTGCCGCGCCCGTGGTCGTTGGAATAATCGATACTGCAGCAGCACGTGAGCGCCTGAGGTCGCTGTGTGGGCCGTCCTGCAGGTTCTGATCGGACGTGTATGCGTGCACAGTCGTCATCATTCCCTTCTTTACCGTCAGCGCATCGTCCAGAACTTTCACCATCGGAGCGAGGCAGTTTGTCGTACAGCTCGCGTTCGATACAACCTTTTCCTCTCCGGTCAGAACGGAATCGTTCACTCCCAGAACGATGGTCGCATCGACCTCTCCACTGGCGGGCGCTGAAATCAAGACCTTCTTCGCACCGGCAGTCAGGTGCAGGGCAGCCTTCTCTCTAGTGCGGAAGAAACCAGTCGACTCTACGACCACATCGGTGTCGAGCTCACCCCAGGGAAGATCTTCAGGATTTCGCTGTTTAAACACACTGATCCGCTTTCCATTTACGATGATCGCGTCTCCATCGGACGATACGTCACCGGGGAATTTCAAGTGATTCGAGTCATACTTGAGAAGGTGTGCAAGCGTCCGAGCATCCGTCAGGTCATTGACCCCAACAATTTCAAAATCGTCCGAGTCGCGTTCGATTATTGCGCGGAAAACGAGTCTACCGATACGACCAAATCCGTTGATACCCAATCTGATTGCCATGACAAAACCGGTTACTGAGTGTGCAGGAAATTTCGACAATGAAAATTCGTGATCATCCGGATGGGATGCACATGGATGCCGACAAAGTCTGTGTTAAGAAAGTGTGTGTTCGTAAAGTGTGCCAAGAAAGTATTGCGCGAGCTTTAGTTGTCCCCGAGCTCCGTACGTACGGCCGAAAAAGTCTAAGATCGAAGACCATTGAATTACGAATAATCGGAAAACCCGTCATACGGATGCAATTTTTCATTGCTCAGGGCGAAAAAAAAGGATATTTTACTGGTCTTTGGGTAAAACCGCTTCTTTTGCATCAGAACACTGTTTGTTGCCATAAAGAAACTGGACATGCTCAAGATTAATCAATTTAAAAGTGTGTGGCGACTGTCACAACTTGAAAGATCTCTCGATTTACATATATGTCAACGCTAAATCCAACTCGTAAAGTTTCTCGCCGCCACGAGCTGCGCCAGGATACGGTCGTCACCGCTTATGCCAGGGCGCTTGGTATTTATGAGAATAACAAAAATACGGTTCTGTCGATCGGAGGCGGAATTCTTCTGATGGTAATCCTGATTGTGGGCTGGAACTGGAACCAGGGTAATCGCAATGCTGAGGCTCTCTCGCAGATGGCTCAGGCTGTCACCATGTACGAGGCGGGCTCCTTTCAAGCGGCCCTCGATGGAGATTTATCTTTCCCGGGTCTCGTAGAAGTGGCAGATCAATTCGGCGGCACGGTCTCCGGAAACCTGGCTACCTTCTACGCGGCCGATGCGCTGTTCAGGGTCGGAGAAATGGATCGTGCGCTCGAATATTTTGAATCGTATTCAAAAGGCGCAGATTATTTAGGAGCATCCGCCTATGCAGGAGAGGCCGCCATCCATGAGCTTCAGGAAAATTATGCTCGTGCCGGAGATCTTTTCTCCAGAGCAGCGAACGTTTTCCCGAGCGAAATAACCTCTCCAATGTACCTCGAAAGCGCAGCGAGATCCTATGAAGAGGCTGGAAACAGCTCCAGAGCTCTCGATGCACTCGAGTCCATCCGAGATGATTATGCTGGCTCACAGGCAGCCAGAACCGTTGAATTTCAGATTGCACTTATCCAATCTGCCCAGTAAATCGCATCTGTCATGGCCGTACCAGTTGTTCTGGTTGTAGACGACGAAGCCAGTATTCGCCGCACTTTAAGAGAGATTCTCGAATACGAGGACTATGCGGTTGAAGAGGCAGAAGATGGGGTCGTAGCACTCGAAAAGCTGCGAGCCAGCAGGTTCGATGTGGTGCTTCTGGACGTAAAGATGCCGAAGAAGGACGGCATGGAGGTCCTGGACGCCATTGCCAAAGAAAAAATCGATGTGCCTGTTGTGATGATCTCAGGGCACGGGACGATTGACACGGCGGTTGAGGCCACGCGGCTGGGAGCATACGATTTCGTGGAAAAGCCTCCCGATCTGAATAGACTCCTGCTCACCATCCGCAATGCGATGGATCGGGGTCAGCTCGCATCTGAAAACCGCAGAATGCGACAGACCATCGTCGAGCAGACGACGGGTGCGCTGAGTCCGATTCTGGGCGAGAGTTCGGCTATAAAGGCGATCAAGGATACCATGGAACGCGTCGCACCTACCGAGGCACGCGTCCTGATCACGGGCGAGCCGGGAACGGGAAAGGAACTTGTCGCGAAGTGGATCCATCGACTTTCGAATCGGAGCGAGGGCCCCGTGGTCGAAGTAAACTGCGCCGCCATTCCGGGAGAGCTCATCGAGAGCGAGATGTTCGGTCACGAAAAAGGAAGCTTTACGGGCGCCACGAAGCAGCGCATCGGAAAATTCGAGCAGGCGCACGGTGGGACACTTTTTCTGGACGAGATTGGAGATATGAGTCTGTCTGCACAGGCGAAGGTTCTTCGCGCACTGCAGGAAAATACCGTCACCCGGGTCGGAGGCGATCGCTCCATTCCAGTTGATGTCCGCGTCATTGCCGCCACGAATAAAGACCTTCTGGTTCAGATAGGAGAGAAGCAGTTTCGGGAAGACCTCTATCATCGTCTCTCGGTCATTCTGATTCACGTCCCCCCGCTTCGGGAAAGGAAGGGAGACATTGCCGTCATCACCGAAAGCATTGCCGACAGGATCGCGCGAAGAAATGGTCTGGAACCCAAACCATTCTCAAAAGAGGCTCTCGCGGCCCTGGAACAGTTCGAATGGCGCGGAAACGTTCGCGAGCTGCATAATGTGGTTGAGCGTCTGACTATCCTCAGTCAAGGTGAGCGCATTACGCAGCTTGATGTGGAGCGCTACGTGCTGCCCGGCGGATCAGCGTCCAATCCCGTTGTCGGACTGTTGGATCGATTCGATCAGTTTTCGGAGTTCCGTGACAACGCTGAGAAAATGTTCATCGAGCACAAGCTGGTCCAGAACGAGTGGAATATCAGCCGCACGGCAGAAGCCATCGGAATACAGCGATCTCATCTCTACAACAAGATGAGCAAATACGATATTCAGCGCGGCGATGAGTAGCAGCTCAGACACCGGGGAGCGAGTCCTGCTCGAGGTCCAGAATCTCTCGAAGTCGTTCCCGTCAGTAGGACGGGGTCCCGTTCAGGTATTGACCGATCTGAATTTGTCCGTTCGCCGGAGCGAGCTGATCGCTATCGTAGGCGAGTCAGGAACGGGAAAGAGCACACTCCTTCATATTCTGGGAGCTCTCTCCCGACCCGACAGTGGCCAGTTGACCTTCGATGGAACGAATGTACTCGGGAAATCGGACGACGAACTCTCCGCGTTTCGGAATGAAAAAATCGGATTCGTTTTTCAGTTTCATCACCTGCTGCCCGAGTTTTCGGCAGAAGAAAATGTGATGATGCCGGCTCTCGTCAGGGGTGATCGTCCTAAACAGGCCCGGGGAAGAGCGCTCGAATTGTTGGAGCGCGTTGGTCTCTCGGATAGAACAACCCATCGTCCGGGAGAACTATCCGGAGGAGAGAAGCAGCGCGTTGCCATTGCCCGAGCCCTGATGAATAACCCGGATCTGATTCTGGCGGACGAACCAACCGGCAACCTGGATGAGAAGACGGCCGATGCACTGCACAAGGAATTGATCCGACTGAGCCGTGATTTGGGGCAAACTTTTATCATGGTGACCCATAACATGCAGTTCGCTTCCATGGCGGATCGCATTCTCGTGCTCGAGCACGGTCAACTGAGCCAAAAAGATTGAAATGAAGCTTTCGAAATTGATCTGGATCGTCCTGCTAATCATACCGGCCGGACCCGTACGGGCCCAGACGACCGAGGTCGAAGGAGACTATCTATATCGTGTTCAAATGCTTCGTGCGAATCCGGGTGAATTTCGCGCTTTCATCGAGCAAGCCAAGATCCACTTCGATCGTATTGCATTTCTCGGAGAGGAGCGCCCGATGTGGATGCGACATTCTCAGGGAGACAAGTGGGACTTTCTGATCCTTTATCCGATGGGCGAATGGAGTGAATACCATTCAAGTGATAGGACGCAGCTTCGCTCGACACTCGTTTCTGATGATTCATCCTTTGCGGCCCGAATTGCCTGGACGGAGGATCTGTTCGTCCGCGGTGTTGGGCCGGATGTGTTGCGTCCCCAGATGGACGAGGCCGGTTTCTATCACATAGAAATGTTCAACGCCCTGCCCGGGAAAGCCGAGGAGTTGCTCACACAACGGCGTATGGAAAATGAGTTTCTCCAGGCACTCAACCGTCCGGTCAACTTCATCTTTGTCCGAGAAGCCGGAAGTTCGGTCGACTCATTCACGTTGGGCTGCTATAGGGATCTGAAGCATTTTGCGGAGAGTGGCGATCTCTCTCCCGATGCGGAAGAAGCTGCTGCCCGTTATGCCGGCTTCGGGAGTGTCAGCAATATCAGTCCGTATCTACGTTCTCTTATCGCAGAACATCACGATACGCTGGCTGTCGCCATCCAATGAGCATCCTCAACACCATTCGGGCCCT
>CALBJU010000123.1 GCA_937893205.1 uncultured Bacteroidota bacterium | reverse complement strand
CGAGGGCTGATATTCGAACTGAGCACAAGCCCTCCATTGAATCCCGTGACTGCAGATATATTCTCTATCGAATTGATGATTCCCGGTGTCCGGGTCCAGGTAACTCCGCCGTTCAGATTCACATTGCTTTTGATGAATGAGGCGGGACGTCCAAACGTAAAAAACGTTCTAAGATTCCGGTACCCATCAAGATTAACTGGACGCGAAAACTGTGATCCTTGCAGAAGGGGAACGCCGCCATCGAGCACGAGGTCGGTCACCGCGATCAATGATTCGTTGCCTATGTAATCTCTACTGGTCGTAAAGGAAGCGAAACCGAAGAATATCCGGCCATTCTGCAGATTTGTGGAGTTGAATCGCAAAGAAAACGAATTGGTGAAGGATTGCTTCAGATCAGGATTACCTGAGGATAGTATCAGCGGATTGCTGTTGTCGATTACGTCCTGTAGTTGAGATATCGACGGTGTATTCGTAGACGTCCGGTACTGAATTCGAAGACTCTTCTGCCGCGACGAGCCAAGTTGTAATTCAATCCGTGGAAGCAGATCGGTGAAGGTCTTATCGACGCCAAACGCTACGGGAAAGGTTTGATCTCCGGTCAAATTTACCGTCTGCACATCGGATCCAATCGTGATTCGAGTGCCTCGATTTCTTCGTGTATAACTGATACCGCCCCGTTGAGTCCAGACCGTGTTGTCAAATTGATTCGACAGGACCGGATCCAGAATCGAGTACGTGTTCGTTACCGGGTCCACCGTATTCGCCAATCGCTCGGAGTCGCTGATCGATCGGCGGGGAGAGTAATTGATCTGTAGCTGCCCGAACGCTCCTATGGGCTCGGTGAAAGCCAGACGGGCAGAAAGGGCCCTTCCCCCACGATCACTGTCTGTCTTCTGATCAATGAGCTGATCTCCAACCCCTCCGTCGAAAAAGAGATTGTTCGAAATTTGTGCGGTATCACCGGTTTGATTGTTGGCACTCGCTGTCAGATTCAATGACAGCGTCCGTCCCTGTTTGTCAAACGCATGACGCATTAACAGGCTCGCAGAGCCGTTGTATCCGCGATTGTCCGACACATAGTCGTTCGTCGTTTCGCTGATCAATTCGGCGGTGTCGAGAACGTTGGAGCCGAAAAGAAAGCTGCTGGCCTGATTGCTCTGGGTACTCAGTCGCGGTGTAAATATGAGCGAATTCTTATCATCAATCGTGTAGGTGATTCTGCCGGACAGTCTATGATTGTTATTGTCCGCCGTAGACGAACTGTTCTCATCATAAAACTGACTCGCATCATCGCCCAGATAATATTCGCGATCCAGCAATGAGGTGCTGGTATTGTCAGACTTGTTGAAGAAATAGCTCCCCGTAACAGACAATTTGGAGCCGATCTGATCGGAATAGTTCAGGCCGATTGCATGCGTCGTATTGAGACCGCCTTGATTTCCTACCAGGAAATTGGATGGATTTCCGCCGCCACCACCACCGCGGCCACCAGTAAATCCGCCCAGTCGAGCCCGATCTCCTCCACCGCCTGCTCCTGAGCGGCCACCTCCTCCACCTGGACGGCCTCCACCTCCTGCCCCTCGACCGCCACCGCGACCACCGCCACGTCCACCAAATCCCGACCGACCCCCTGCAGAGCCCACTACACCCAGAAGGTCATAGATGGAGAAGTTTTGTTGATTGACGTTGTTGGACAGACCGATTATCGAGATACGGCGATCATTATCGAAAATATTGATGTTACCGCCAGAGATGTAATGCTCCTCAGATCCATAGCCACCGTACAGTTTGCCGAACTGTCCGTTACTCTTTCCGGTCAGGGTAACGATGTTGATCGTCTTCTCGGTATTGTCATCCTCAAACCCGGTGAACTGAGCCTGATCGCTCTGCCGATCATAGACTTCTATTCTATCGATGATCTCAGACGGCAGATTCCTCAGGGCAGCTGCAGGATCCTGCCCGAAAAACTCGCGACCATCTACGAGGACCCGACTAACGGTTTCTCCCTGCACCTGTACTTCACCTCCATCGACGACTACGCCGGGTAGTTTTGCCAGCAAATCCTCGGCCGTGGCATCGGGATTAACCTTGAAAGCAGCAGCATTGAATACCGTCGTGTCGCCGCGAACTTCAACTCGTTCCTGCAACGCTTCGACGCGAACCTCATTGAGGAGCATCACGTCATAATTCATTTTCAACAGACCGATATCCAGGCGACCGCGTGGAACGTCTATCCGCCGATTAATGGATTCAAAACCAATAAACGAAAACGTAATATTGTAGGCTCCTGCAGAACGAACAGACAGCGTAAATCGACCGTCGATTCCAGTCACCTCACCAAATCGACGCGTGCTGTCGGCAACCGATACGGCGACCACGTTGACTCCGACCATGAGGGATTCGTCACTCGAATCGACGACCGTACCGGTAACAGTACCGGATCCTGCGTTCTGAGCGAAGGCCGAACCCATAAAAAACAGAGAAGCGACCAGGACTGAAAGGACCTTTTTCATCTAAATAACTATCAATTTGCGTGGAGCAATATCGGGCTTGTAAGTACTCCTTGGACGAGAGCAGGCAGTCTAAATTCCACGTCGTATCGATGTATCCGTATTTAGCACACTTTTGTGACACATTCGTGACAATTTCCCCTGGGTTTCAAGCGTCTTAGGGTTAAATCATGGCATATCTCATGGAGTATCGAAATTGAACACACTGATATCGCGAACGAGAAAGCGTCTCCTCCTCCTCCCTTTGACCTGTCTGGTCATCGCTCTGTTGGCTCCGGTTGAGTCTTTCGCGCAGGATAGCTACGCAATAAGCGGCCTCGTTAAAGAAGCGGAGACGGGAGAAACTCTACCCCATGCAAATATCCGGATTGTCGGAACGACCATGGGTACCGCCACCAATGTGGACGGACACTTCACACTGCTCGGCGTCCCGGCCGGCTTGCACCAGCTGGAGATCACCTTCATCGGGTATTTGCCGTCATTGATCGACATCGACCCAGCGGCATTCGAAGGATTACTGGTCGTGGAGCTCTCGCCGCTGACAACCGAACTTGGTGGGATCGTGGTCACTGCCGAGAACTACACCATCATGAAGGCCGCAGGAGCCGTAAGTCAGATAACACTTTCTCCACGGGACCTTGCAGTACTACCAAATGTGGGCGAGGTCGACATCTTTCGGTCGCTGCAATTGCTGCCCGGAATCAGCGGAACCAATGAGGGCTCCGCGGGACTATTTGTCCGCGGCGGTACACCCGATCAGAATCTTGTCCTGCTCGATGGAATGACGGTGTACCATGTGGATCACTTCTTCGGTTTTTTCAGCGCTTTCAACGCAGACGCCATCAAAGACGTGCAGGTGTTCAAGGGGGGCTTTCCCGCCAAGTACGGTGGAAGAACATC
>CALBJU010000122.1 GCA_937893205.1 uncultured Bacteroidota bacterium | reverse complement strand
TGAGTACCTCCCACTCGCGGGTGCTCAGATCTGAAGACTGGCGTTCGAGCATCGCTCGGCGGCGGCGAACCATTTTCTTTGCGACCCTACTGCTGATCCATCCTTCCTCTCCCTGCGCAACTCCCTTTACCGCCTCGACGATGATGAACGGCGCTTCGTCCTTGGTCAGATATCCAGCCGCCCCCGTATCCAGGAGTCCAAATATGTACTCGTCGTCGTCATACGCGCTCAGCGCAAGAATTCGAACCGGGCTCTTATCCTCTGCCAGTTGGCGGGCAACTTCCAACCCCGTCAAGACTGGCATTTCCATATCGAGCAGAAGTACGTCCGGAGAAAGTTCAGCAACCATCCGCAGTGCTTCCTCGCCATCGCCAGCTTCGCCTACAACGGTGATTCCCTCAGAAGACTCCAACATCGTCTTGATGCCCCCCCGCACAACCGGATGGTCGTCGGCCAGAAGAACGGTTATCTGATCGCTTGAAGTCATGGTTGCAGACTGGATGCACGATTGACATCTTCTACGAGTACGTGGATGCGGGTTCCATTTCCGGGCGAAGTCCTGACATTCAACCGGGCACCCAGAGCGGTCACACGTTCCGACAAACCGAGCAAACCAAAGTGATTTTTTCGGCCCAGCTCGATCCACGAAACAGGAAGAATGAATCCTTTGCCATCATCTTCGATACTGAGCTCAACCGCTGCCTCATTCACGGACAGGACGACAGTGACCGCGTTCGCCTCGGCGTGTTTCAGGAGGTTATTCATCGACTCCTGATAGACCCGATAAAGAGCCAGACGGACATCTTCGGGGATGGTCTGACCGTCGTTGTCGAGCTGTAGATTGACTGTCGGTACTCCCTCGCGTTCGGCAAACGAATCGGCATGTGCTTTGATCGCCTTTTTCAGCCCGAACGGAGCAAGAACCGGAGGTCTGAGCTCACCGCATATCTGTCGAAGCTGGGTAATCACATCCTGCACCATTGCGTCTGCGTCGGGTTCGTTACCCGATTGAATTTTGAACCGGATACCATATAGATCCTGAACAGCACCGTCGTGAAGGTCCTGGGCCATGTGAAGTCGTTCGTGCTCGCGGCTGTCCATCAAACGCTGGTGTATTTCCTGTTGCTCGCGCTGTTTTTTCTCGATCAGGGCCAGGCGAGACACATGCCACGAGTAACCGGCACCTGAAAGGGTCCCAAGAACTGCGATAGCAATCAGCAAACGAAACCATAGGCGGTCCGTGAGCGGCGGAATCACGCGCACTCTCAGAACTCTCTCAACCGGAGACACCGCCCCGCCAGAACCGGTCGTTCGAATGCGCAACCGATGCGTGCCGCCGGGAAGCAGCGACCAGGAAGCAAATCGTTGTCTTGCGGTTCGCTCTTGCCACTCGTCGTCAACACCGTCCATCTTGAACTCGAACGAGTTCTCGTCCGGATTCCGCCAATCCATGGAGGTGAATTCGATGTTTAAGGAACCGAAGCCAGGCCTGAGTACGATTTCGTCCAGATTGGTTAGACTCGTAACCGGCCAGACCATTTCAGCTGTGGAAATGGCCGTCAGCTCTGGCCTCTCTCCACCAAGCGCGAGCAATTTTTCGGGTCGAAATCGATTGAATCCATTGATTCCGCCAAACAACAGTTCGCCGGTGGGCGCTTTATGAAATGCGCCTTGGTTAAACTCATTGCTCTGAAGGCCATCGGCCGCAGTGAAGGAGCGCACCGCTCCAGTTTGAGGATTGAGTACGGCCAGACCAAGATTCGTGCTCATCCAGAGATTTGACTGATCGTCCTCCAAAATCCCATAAATCGTGTTGTTCGGAAGTCCGGTAGCTTCCGTGTATCTGGTGAAGGACGAGGTATTTTCCTTATAGCGATTGAGACCACTCGTCGTACCAATCCAGATCGTGGAATCGGAGGCTTCGAAAATGGACAAGACGATATCACCTGACAAAGACGTGTCGTCGAGCGGGTTCGGGGTGAATCGGGCGAAACCGGGCACACTGGGATCCATCCGATTTAGACCTCCGATGAGCGTTCCAACCCAGACCCTACCCCTGCTGTCCTCGAGAACCGATATCGACCGATTGTTGCTGAGCGAGGACTCATCGCTCGCGTCATTGCGAAATTGTGTGAAGCGGCCGGTGCTTAGATCCAGTTGGTGCAGTCCGCCCCAGGAGGCGACCCAGACCTTCGATTCTTCTTTTGAAGGTGATACACCGAACACTCTCGCATCGAAGAGTGCGCTGGGATCGTTGACGTTGCCGTACCAGGACCAGATGCGACCCGTCTCGAGATCCAATCTGTTCAGCCCACCTGCGGTCGAAACCCACAACGTGGAATTGGTCCCTGGGTCCAGCTTGAGTATCGCGTTATGTGTCAGTTGAGGAGCGCGAATAGAGGTAACCGATCCGTCGGTGTTGATATGATCCAGGCCGCCGCTGTCCGTGCCCACCCAGATGGATCCATCCTCGGCCTCATAGAGCGCACGTACATCTTTGCGGGAAATTGCGGGCTGGGAATCGACCGAGATCAACTCCACGGCATACTCCCGATTGACCCCGCCGCCACTCGTACCCACCCAGAGGAATCCAGCCTGGTCCATCACGATGGTATTTACGGTGTTGCCAGAGAGGCTTTGCAGGTTACCCGGCTCGTTCAAGTGCAACAGGTATTGGCCTTCTGTTTCTTCGACAATGCCCATGCCGGCGCCGTCCGTTCCCACTCTCAACCGGCCGTCGGCATCGCGCGCAATAGCCAGGATTCGATCGGCAGGGATGGGTGCTGGACCGCGGGCGCGCCACTGCCCATCAACATTTCCATCCAGATCGAGCCTGAAGAGCCCGGCACCTCCCGTCCCGACCCACATGGCGCCTTGAGGATCAGAGTAGAGCGAGAGGATGACGTCTTTGGTGGTATCGGTTACGCCCCCCGGCAGCGCCATGGCAGAGAACGTGTTCTCCTCCTCGTTGTAGGCGTAAACACCCCCCAGATCGGTTCCAACCCACAATCGGCCGGTGACGTCCACGCCCAGTGTCAACACCCTGTTGGTACTCAGCCAGGCACCTCTCTCGGGATCTTCCCTGTAAACGATGAACGCATCGCCCTCTTCGTTCAGGCGAGCCAGTCCCCCATAAGTCGAGACCCAGATCTCACCGCTGCCATCTTGCACAATATCTGTAACAACGTCGTCTGGTAGGGACGAAGAGTCATTCGGATGGGCTCGAAACGATTGAAACTGACCGGTTTCCCTGTTCAAGAGGTTCAAACCCCCGCCGTGTGTGCCCACCCATAATCTGCCTTGCTCATCCTCGAGCAGGCTTGATATCCACTTCGACGAAAGGGTAGTTGAGTCTGCTGGATCATTGGAAAAGACCTCAAATTCATACCCATCGAAGCGATTCAGTCCATCCTGTGTGGCCAGCCACAAAAAACCGTTGCGAGCTTGCATCAGATCGAATACGACGCTCTGGGACAGACCGTCCTCTACAGAATAGTGTCTGAATCGAAGGTCCT
>CALBJU010000121.1 GCA_937893205.1 uncultured Bacteroidota bacterium | reverse complement strand
AAGCGGCCAGAAACAGCCCGGCGTTCCAGGCAAAATATCACGGCTTGCTGAACGACTACGCGGGGAGACCCACGGCGCTCACATTCGCTAATCGCCTGACCGAGCATCTGGGCGGGGCTCGTATTTACCTGAAGCGGGAGGATCTGTGTCACACGGGTGCGCACAAGATCAACAACACGATAGGACAGATCTTGCTCGCCAGAAAAATGGGTAAGACGAGGATTATTGCGGAGACTGGCGCTGGCCAGCACGGCGTCGCTACCGCTACCGTGTGCGCCAAGTTCGGGATGCAGTGTGTTGTCTACATGGGTTCAGAGGATATGGAACGGCAGCGACTGAACGTCCAAAGGATGGAACTGCTTGGCGCCGAGGTCCGACCTGCGACGAGCGGAAGCAAGACCCTCAAGGACGCAACCAATGAGGCCATCCGGGATTGGGTCGCCAACGTGCGGGATACGTTTTACATAATAGGCTCCGTGGTTGGCCCCCACCCGTACCCGAAAATGGTCAGATCTTTTCAGACCGTGATCGGGCGGGAGGTGAAAGAACAACTCCAGGTAAGAGAAGGACGCTCCCATCCTGATATCCTCGTAGCCTGTGTGGGAGGGGGCTCTAATGCCATCGGACTCTTTTATCCATTCCTGGATAATCCAGATGTTCGATGCATCGGAGTTGAAGCGTCCGGAGAGGGACCGGGTGGAAGACATGCTGCCACGTTGACCCTTGGAAAACCCGGTATTCTGCATGGTGCGTTGAGCTACCTCTTGCAGGACGACCAGGGTCAGGTTGAATTGGCTCATTCAATCTCGGCTGGCCTGGACTATCCGGGTGTGGGACCGGAGCACTCGTTCTTGAAAGACATTGGACGCGCAGAGTACATGACGGCCTCTGATGAAGACGCTCTAGAGGGTGTTCGACTGCTTGCTCGCACAGAAGGCATCATTCCCGCACTCGAGACCGCTCACGCGATTGCGGCTCTCCCAGAAATTGTCTCCCAATCTGAAAGTGAAGAAGTCATTGTCGTCAACTGCTCGGGTCGAGGTGACAAGGATATGTTCACGATCTCGGAGCGTATCTGATATGAGGTCCATGCTCGCCGATCGAATTTCGGAAGTCAATGAGCGAGGAGAAAAAGCGCTCGGGATATTTATCACCAGCGGATTTCCGAATCTTGAGGCGACCGTCCCCCTTCTTCAGACCATTGATGAAGCCGGAGCGGACTTCATAGAATTGGGAATGCCGTTCAGTGACCCTCTCGCCGAGGGCATTCCCATCCAGAAATCGAGTCAAATCGCGTTGGAATCTGGCGTAACGATGCAAGACACGCTACGATTTGCGGCAGAGTTCAGAAAAACTTCGGAGACGCCATTGGTGCTTATGGGATATGGAAACCCCATTCTACAGTATGGGATAAGCAACTTTTACAGTGACGCGCGATCTTGTGGAGTAAACGGAGTCATTCTACCGGATGTGCTGCCTGACATGGCCTCGCCTTTTTATCGAGCCGCCCAGGCGAACAAAATTGACGTCATATGTTTGATTTCGCCCACCACCTCTGCAGAACGAATGAAAAAAATTGACAGGCTTTCGAGCGGATTCGTGTACGCGGTGTCGGTTACGGGCGTTACGGGAACGGATCTTGGAGACTCTGAACCAATTCTGGACTACTTGAAACAGGCCAAACAGAGCATCTCTCGGAATCCGATCCTTGTGGGATTCGGAATCAGATCAGGCGCGGATGTACGCAGGATGACGCCCGATATTGATGGCGCCATCGTTGGATCTGCCCTTGTCACGATGATTGGGGATCTCTGGGCGGATAGTTCCTTACAATCATCCGAACGGTTGGACAGGGTGAAATCCTTCGTCCGTGAATTGAAATCAGACTCTTAATATGCAGAACAGCTCTTTTTGTACGTTTGTACTGGTTCTAACGGTAGGTGTAAGCCTTCTTACGGGCTGCGAAGCACTCGAATATCGACCAGGCGCTGTGGGTCGTGAAGGCGACATCGTTGTCGTCATCGACTCTGCCCGCTGGGCGGGACCGCTGGGCGATGCCATTCGGGGCAATATCGCACCTTACCTGGGGACTCTCCCCGCGCCGGAGCGGGAATTCAACCTGCGCCGCATTTCTCTGATCTCCAAACGGTTGCTGGATTCCATCCAGAAACAGAAAAACGTCATTTTTGTCGCGCCGATTACAGATGAAACGCCAGAAGCTGAATTCCTGCGTGCACGTTTGGATGAGGAAGCGCTTGCCGTCGTGATGTCGGGGCAATCTTCAGTCATCTCGCGCAGAGACCTATGGAGAGCGAATCAGCAGGTGTTCTACATACTGGGAAAGGATGAAGAATCGCTCATCGCGGAGTTGAATGATCGCGGAGAAGACATCCGGTATCAGTTCAACGTAATCACCCGCAAGCGATTGACCGTTGAGATGTTCAAGGACGGACGCCAGCCCGAGCTGGAGGAGCTTTTGATGACAGGCCACGCATTCGCTGTCAAGGGCCAGCACGATTACTTTGTGGCACTCGACACTACCAATTTTGTGTGGCTTCGACGCGTGATCAATGCGGATTCCTGGCGCAGTATTTTCGTCTATTATATCGAAGATTTCAATCCCGCTAATCTGACTCCTGAATGGGTGTTCGAAGCGCGAGAAAGACTCACGGAAACCTATGTTCGCGGCAATCTGGACGGATTCGTGGCCATCGATTTCAGGAGAGAACTGACTTCCGAAAATATCGACTTTCTAGGCCGATTCGCCTACGAAACGCGGGGGCTGTGGCACATGATCGGTGAGGATTCCTCGGGTAAAAGAGTCGCCTATGGCATGGGCGGCCCTTTCGTGAACTACACGTTTTACGATGACGAGACTGGACGCCTTTACATGATTGATGGGATGGTCTTTGCGCCCGGTTATGATAAACGCGAGTTCCTGAGACACATAGAAACCATCTCCCACACGTTCTGGACAAAGGAAGAAATTGCGATTGCAGATGAAATTGCTTCTTCAGCATCCGGAGGATGATTCATGGAGGGTTGCATGAACGTTAGAAGCGCGGTGTTGCTGCTGATGCTCATATCAGGGCTTGCCTGTAAGGCACCGTCTGACTCTGATGGTGTCGTCCTCTCGGCAAGCGATTCATCGTTCGCCACCATCCTCACTGACCTTCATCTCACAGATGCTCAATCGTACCTGGAGGCTCAGAAGAAATCGGATCTTACATCCGTCGATTATGAAGCCAGGGATTCTGTTCTGATGGCGCACGGCACGACGGAGATTGAGTTTATGGATCGCGTTGAAGGGCTCCTTGCCGATCCCCAGAGACTGCTGGCCATCTACAGCCTGGTCCTTGACCAAACCCCTCGTCAGTGATGAGGAGCCTCTCGTTTGAGGCGTCCACAAACATCACAGTTCCCACAAGGCACGCGAATATTTTCACCAAAATATCCGAGTACCCCCCAGCGCCTGCACATCTCCCGTTCTGCATATCTTAAAATGGGGCGAACGAGTCTATTCGCTCTTATTCGTTGGCGGAAGGATCCGGCCCTGAGCAATGCCATTCTTGCTTTTCGCGCCTCCGGACTCACTAAAAGTACGGCGTGGGCGGGCCGTCCGTCACGGCCGGCCCGCCCAGCTTCCTGGTAGTATGACTCCAATGAATCGGGTAGCCCAACATGCAGCACCAATCGAACGTCTGGGCGATCGATTCCCATGCCAAATGCATTTGTCGCCACCATCACCCGAACCTTTTTCCTCATCCATCTGCGCTGGACGTGATCTTTGAAGCCCGCATTCAATCCACCGTGATAGGCGGCAGACGAAATTCCAGCTCTCCTCAGCTTTTCTGCCCAGATTTCAACACCTTCCCGAGAGGAGTCGTAAATAATTGCAGGACCACGCTCGCGATCAAGCCAGCTCAGAACTTCGCCGCGAGCGTCGACGACCTGCCGGACAGAAAAGTGGATGTTGGGCCGATCGAATGAGTATCTGAACACGCGTGGAGACCGGAGAGCGAGGTTTTTTACGATATCCCGTTCCACCCTGCGTGTCGCGGTGGCAGTCAATGCACAGAAGGGTGCGCCATAGTTCTCTCTCAGTTGTTGGATGGTTCGGTAGGCGGGTCTAAAATCGTGACCCCACGAACTAATGCAGTGAGCCTCATCCACAACAATCAGTCCGACGCGCTGCCCCTGTATCAGCCATCGAAACTGTCTGGTGTTCAGCCGTTCGGGAGCCAGGTAAAGAAAAAACGAGTTCGAAGAGGACATTCTGCTCCGGACGTTCGACAATAATCCGGCGTCCACACGACCCGTCATGGCAAAGGCCGCTATTCCGCGGCCCGCGAGACCAAGGACCTGATCGTGCATCAGAGAAATGAGCGGCGACAGGACGAGCGTGACGCCTCCGCGAAGAAGTCCAGGCACTTGAAAACAAAGTGACTTTCCTCCCCCGGTAGGAAGCAGCGCCAGGGTATCGGTCCCACCGACTACGGATTCAATGATCTCAGCTTGACCAGGTCGAAAAGAGGTGAATCCCCAGTATGAAGACAGCATATCCAGGCCGGACGCGGCTATCTTTGCTGCACAATCTGTTCCACAAGATGGTCGGCGGCCATCAGCCGGCTCCCTCAGTTTTAATCGCAGTACAGATTTGTTTCGCGATGGTACCGAGTGAGAGATCATCCACATCTACCGTCATGTGCGCGCGTTCATAGCTTGATGCTCGCTCGCTCAACAGCGCCGCAACTCTTGTTCGCAGGGCCTCTCCGTCGAGCATCGTACCATCATCTCCAAACAGCATGGGTCGATTCCTTAATGAACCGGAAAGCCGATCAGCCAGAAACGAGTCACTAGCCTTCAGATAAACCAGAAACCCGTTTTCGAGACAAAAACGTAGGTTTTCGTCAGAAACAACGCTTCCACCCCCAAGAGATATCACGACGTTTGACCGTGAGCCGGTGCCAAGAAGCAACTCTGTTTCGGTCTTTCGAAATGTGGACGCACCGAGCACGTCGAACACGCCCGGTATGGACATTCCCAGATATCGGGATATCAGAGTATCCAGATCCACACTTTCATATCCAAGACACCGGGCAAGTCGCGGCGTAACCGTGGACTTGCCGGAACCCATGAACCCTGTCAGAAATATTCTCTCGTACCGCGACATTCGCTACATTCACGACTGATTTTACGATAAAGTAAGGAGGACCGAATTGGCCACCTATCGGCTCGATATCGAATACGATGGAACGGACTGGCACGGTTGGCAGATCCAGCCCAGACTGAAAACGATTCAGGGCGCCCTTGAAGAGGCTCTGGAGACCGCCATGCGCGAAAAGGTTACCGTGACCGGTTCGGGAAGAACGGATGCGGGCGTGCACGCGGCCGGCCAGGTTGCTCATTTCAGCACGGATACCAAGATCGACGCGCCGTACATGCTCGCCGCCATTAATGGCCTCGTGCCGCATTCCATAGCGATCCGGGACCTTCAAAAAGTAGATGATGACTTTCATTCACGCTACGATGCCCGGTGGCGGCGTTACACCTACCGATTGGCAACCCGGCCCATTGCGCTGGGAAGATCCTCCCGATGGTTTCTGAAACCAGCGCCAGATCTCGAACTGATGAATCACGCCGCCAGTGATCTGCTGGGCCGAAACAACTGTTCGTCTTATTGCCGCACGGCCTCTGAAACTGAAAACCGTGTTTGTGAGATTTACGAAGCTCACTGGATTCCTGGTCTCTATCGAGAAGGCGATATGGATTTTACCATTCGCGCCGACAGGTACTTACACGGAATGGTCAGGGCGATCGTAGGAACGTTGATTGAAATCGGCAGTGGAAAACGCGAGCTGTCAGATATCAAGAGATTGTTTGAGGTTCAGGACCGAACCGAAGCCGGTTTTGCCGCGGCAGCAAGCGGTTTGACCCTGGAAGAGGTTGGCTACTCCCATGATTCAGAAAGACGCAGAAACGACGTATGATGAACACTTCGGCACCTGTGCACACGGTCGGGCACAAATTCCGCCCCGCGGAGCCAGAATCGGCGTCCGACGTATCAGCGCCTCCATCACAAGGTATCCTCATGGGGCGCACCACCACCACCTTCTTACTCCTCGCCACAGCTCTGATGCTGTCGGCATGCGACCGCTCTTTTACTGATGTGAGCGAAGCCACCGTGGTGGTGATCTCTCCAGATGTACGGATTGCCCTCTCTGAAAATGTAATTGACCTGGAGTTGCAGGTAACTGCCGCCCGCGATGTCACTCAGGTTCGTACGGGCGGTGTGGACTTTTCTCAGGTAACAAATTCCAATCGCTGGTTGGCAACCCTTCCTTTGCAGAAGGGCCTCAATCAATTCATAATAAAATCGATGGTGGACGACGGGCCAATGGGCCTGGATACCGTTAATGTCTTCTATCTGACCCACTCGTTCGAGTCGGCCACGGCCGCGAGAATAATCCCTTTCGTGACCGGTGGACACACTACAACTCTTCTCCCGAATGGGACTCTTATCCTGTTAGGCGGCTCGGCCCAGCCGGGCGGAGCGGGCGCATTTGACGCCTACGAATGGGGAGTCGGTCGCACTCGATTTGCTCCCACTCCTGGAATCACATTTTTCGACCGAATTGGACACTCTGCTTCGCTCTTACCCGACGGGCGAATACTGGTAGCTGGAGGCGCATCGTTCGGGGATATTTCCAGCGTATCGGAGCTGGTTGAGCAGGTCGAAATTTTCGACCCCACAACGGGAACGTTTGCCCCGATCCCGTCGAGGGGCGAGCCCATTCGGCGCATGTACCACACGGCTGTCCTGCGTCATATTGGCACCGAGGTCTATATCGTGTTATTTGGTGGTAGAGGTGATACCCAGTATGGCTCGAATCCTCGACTGGATATCCGAAGAGATATGCGGACCTTCCAGCTGAGGAATGATACCCTCATAGCCCTTTCTCCCGCTGTCGGCCCCTTTATCGAGTTTATGGCCGGACATACCCAGTCTGCACTGTCGGTGGAGGCATCCGGGCGAGCGGAGCGGTTCCTGATAGCAGGTATCAAATTCGGCGCAACGCTGGATGCAGCCTCTTTGACCATTGATTTCGGAGGTCTGGCTGGGATCGATATTGCTGCGACGACAACGATGAATACTGCTCGTCTCCGCCATTCGAGCGTCACCCTTGCCCAGGGTCTCGTCGCACATTTCAACGGCCGCGGTGAGTTTATTGACGATGTATTCCAGGGTGGCGAACTATTTGTGGAGGAGGCAGGCGTCTACTTTTCTTTTCCCGACGATCTGGCCACACAGCTCACGGCCGCGTACGGTCAATCTGCGACCCTGATGCCCGATGGTAGAGTCATTCTCATTGGAGGATTTGACGAGACGGGAGCCGGTCTGTCCGTCGTAGAGTTCGTATCATTGGGCGTTCAATAATCTCTCTTCGTATTGCTCCATCTTGACCTCGTTCTCGGAGTGATTGCAGTAATACCGAACCAGCGATGATCCGTAATTGGCATTGCCAAAGATCGACCACCCTTAACAATTCATGACTCCTGTAGAATTCCAAATCCATTCGGAGACAGATCTCCTCCGCCAGGTCATCGTCCATACACCGGGTGCCGAAATGGATATGGTCTCCCCACGGGACCGGGAGGCTCTTCTCTTCGAGGATATTCTTTTTCTGAGCCACGCAAGAAAGGAGCACGAACTGATGTGCGCGGTTTTTGAAAAGGTTGTCGGCGCGAACGGCTCCGTTATTCAGATATCCACGTTGCTTCTGGAGGCGTTTGAACAGGCCGATTCCAGGGAGAATTTTATTGACCAGCTCTGCGACGCCGCTCCAGAGTCTAACCTTC
>CALBJU010000120.1 GCA_937893205.1 uncultured Bacteroidota bacterium | reverse complement strand
CACACCTTCCGCATGCTCACGACCTTCCGCATGCCCTTGAGCGTGAAGCTGGTAGTGGTATCCGAACGATCCCCCTGCTCGAGTTGAGGCTCGGGGACGATGAACCACACCAGAGCGGCGACTCCTAAAACCAACGCCGTGAAAAGCCAGATAATCCGGTTCAGCGCTGCCGTACGTTCCCCAAGTGTCGCCGAAGCAACATCGGCCGGCAACAGCGAGGCCAATACAACCACCGAAAGAGAGGCCAGTATCGCGGCGAATAACCCACGACCGCCGTCCAGAAATCCGAAGGCTCGGCCTTGAGTGGCATCGCCCCCCCACTCCCGAGTCGCGCGGATGAGAGCCGCCCAGAAAAGTAGAATCGTCGTCATTCCCCAAAAGCCGTAAAGCAGGGTCAGAACGCCGAGCGACGGCGAGGCTGCATAGATGAATCCTCCCGCAGAGGTAGCGACGAGTGCACTCGTCATCAGCCTGCGCGCCGAATAGCGATCGGCGAGCGGGCCCCCGGCGAAGTAGGATAACATCGCGACAATCCCGTACAGAGAAAAAGCTGTGCCCAGTTGCAGATTTGTGAGACCGAATACGTCGAGAACGGTGGGTCGAAAGATTCTGGCTACCACGAACGGCAAGAAAAAGATGGCCTCGCCCGCCGCAATCAGTGTCATCATAACGATGATGCGACTGGAGGTGTGCCGAGTTCTCATTGAATGGAAGCGCCTGGATTCTTTCTGGGACGCCAGCATGATAGTGGTATTCTATCCGAAATGGCTTGCAGCCGTCGTCGCTGGTTCACTTATTGACCATTCCGAAATCGTTTGACGCCTCAGCGAACGACCACGAAGCTTACACCCCAATACCAAGAGAACAATGAACTCAGTAACTCGCCTACTTGGGTCTGGCGTCGTCGTTCTGGCGCTTTTTCTTCCCGCAACTGCAGTTACAGCGCAGGAGGTTTCATACGATATCGGAAGTAAAGGCACCCGATTTCTCGAATTTGCAGGAGGCGCATCGAGTTTCAAAATCTTACTGGAAGAAGTCAATCTGGGTGGCCAGGAACTGGAAATCGCGGAGCACTCATTTGCTCCAGGGACAAATATTGGCGGCCATGCCCATACTTCGATTGAAATATTTTACGTCCTTTCGGGAGAACTGGAACACACCGTCAATGGAGAAACTGTTCTACTTACTCCCGGGATGGTGGGAGTTGTAAGAAATGGCGATGAGGTGATTCACAAGGTCCCTTCGGCCGATATTCCAGCCAGAGTTCTGATCATCTGGACTCCTGCCGGGGAAATCGAACGTATTTTCGGCAGAGCGACCGAGCGAAAGATTCAGTAGCCAGGAAAAAGTATGTCCTCTTATCCAAATGATGGAATTGTCCGCGTCGGACGTGAGACCAAGGGCCGTCGTGGAAAAGGAGTCACCATAATCACGGGACTCCCAGGCAGCAGTGATGCGCTGAAATCGTTGGCCAGTCGATTGAAAGCACAGTGCGGTGTAGGCGGTACCGTCAAAGGACGAACGATCGAAATTCAGGGCGACCAGCGTGACAGATTGATTAAAATCCTGTCCTCAAGCGGTCACGTAGTCAAGAAAAGTGGCGGATAGAAGACGTCCTCAATCACGGTCGAGAGTCACTTTTAAATACGATCTCTGGAGACTCAGCCCTCCGTCAACGGCGTGCGCGCCGTCTCTGATTTCCACCTGGTCGACCCGGTCCACCTGATCCACCTGGTCCGCCTGATCCACCTGAGCGGCCTGATCCACCTGATCCACCTGAGCGGCCCGGTCCACCTGAGCGGCCTGATCCACCTGAGCGGCCTGATCCACCTGAGCGACCTGATGCGGCTCGCTTCGACTTGTTTCGAAAGAATCCTCCGTGCATTCGCGCAATACGGTCATCATGAAATTCATGGGTCTCATGGACTTCAACTTTCTGCTTGATCATGCGCTCGATGGCACGAAGGTAGACTACCTCGTCAGCGTCACAGAACGAAAGCGCCATGCCCTCGGCGCCTGCACGCGCGGTGCGCCCGATGCGATGCACATAACTCTCAGGTTCGTTGGGCAAATCGAAGTTGATCACGTGGGTCACATCATCAACGTCAATTCCTCGCGACGCGATGTCCGTCGCAACAAGTACCCTTACACGGCCATTTCTGAAACCATCCAAAGCTCGTTGTCTGGCAGACTGAGACTTGTTTCCATGAATCGCATCACAGCTGATGTCGCGATGTCCAAGATACTTGGCCACACGATTTGCACCGTGCTTTGTTCTCGTGAACACGATTGCTCGTTCAATATCGAACTCGTCAAACAGTCCTTGAAGGAGCTCTCTTTTATCACTTTTTTGTACGAACAGCACACGCTGCTCGACACGGTCGGCCGTTTTCATGGCTGGCCTGATGTCAATGCGCTCGTAATCGGTGAGGATGCGCTCGGCGAATTTTACAATGGCATCTGGCATCGTCGCCGAAAAAAGAAACGTCTGTCGTTTTCGAGGAAGTTTAGCGACAATTTTTCGAACATCGTGGATAAATCCCATATCCAACATTCGGTCGGCTTCGTCCAGGACGAAAATTTCGACCTCGTCCAGCCGAATATGGCCTTGATTCATCAGGTCCAGGAGGCGACCCGGTGTGGCAATCAGCGTATCTACGCCACGACGCATCCGCGCCACTTGCGGACTCTGGCCCACGCCGCCGAATATTACCGTGTGGTATTGCCGCATGTAACGGCCATAAACTTCCATGTCGGCGCCAATTTGGATCGCCAGTTCACGAGTGGGAGTGAGTATTAATGATCGAGCGTTTTTGGGGGTCAACCGACGGTTGGACTCATCGAGACGCTGAAGAATGGGTAAGGTGAACGCGGCCGTTTTGCCGGTTCCAGTTTGGGCGACACCAAGTATATCTCGTCCAGAGAGAGCGAGAGGAATGGCCGCGTGTTGAATTGGAGTGGGCGTCGTGTAGCCTTGGGCTTTTACGACGCGACGTAGGGGCTCAATGAGTCCCAGATTGGAAAAATTATTCAAGTAATAGGGAGTATCGTGGCTCTCGTTCATTCGGCCTATTATTCGCCGCTGCGAGAGCATGTAGGATCCGTGGGGCGCGCCACCAACGGAATTGAGAATGTTGGACTCGGGATGTGACGATCAGTTATGCTGACGCCTACGCGCAATCTCCGAGTGCCTTGGTTGATTCAACCAAGCGCCTCCAATGCCAAGAGCGCCATGAAGTTTCCTCAGGTGCAAAACACGCGGTTTTACGCTGGAAAAGGTGGTAATATCATACCAAACGGCCATAACGAGCCGTCACTTCAATCCGACTGGAATTCGAATGGTGTACGTTCGTCGAGCGTTTTTTTCAGTTTCGGTCCGCTGAAACCACGCTGGCTTGAACTCTTTCGCTGAGTACAATTCTGCCTGATCGAAATAGTGATCCGACGCGGGGTCATTGCTCTGGCCGAAAACAAACACTGAGCGTGCTTGAACTTCGGGGGTAAATTCGACCACTTTGACAAACGAATTTCCATGAATGCCATAGCGATTTCCGCTTGTGCTCATCCTCGTCGAAAAGGTGAACACCGATCCTAGCCAACCAGGCGCACCCGCGACGACAAGGCTGGGAAGCTCATCGGAAAATGGAAGAATTCCCGACGCGTCGGGACGCTGAAGTCGGTTAATATCTCCCCACTGAACTTCCCAGGTACCCCTTCTTCTTTCGAGATTTTGCACCACGCGACTCAGTCCCCCGACCCAATCGCCCGTAGAAAAACCAAGATTGGGCCGCACCGATTCAGCCCATAGGACGAACAGGGTCGTCGCGACGGAATTTTTAGCAGCTACCCGGTTCCAGTCCTTTAACACACCGATTGGGCCTGCCAGCGATGAAACACGATCCGGATTTCTATTCCTGATGTCATCGTAGGACGTAAAAAGGTGTTCTAAAACCTCGTCGGCTGCAATCAAACGCGTGTCCCACACGGCGGTTGAAAAATCATCCAAGGTCAGCTTTCGCAGCTCCCGAAGTACTTGTCGAGATCGTTGAGCACGGCGATTATCCTGCTCACCTCCCGTCATGTAGGAGGGATAGTCCGCGGCGGCGATACTGATGTCATCGGTGGTCGTGAACGGCGAAGAATTGGTGTTCTGCAAGTATCCGCTGGCGGGATTGAGGATTTGCGGAAGTTCATCGAGCGGGTGGTAGCCGTCCCATTCCGTACCCGGATCACTGCCATCAACCGGAAGAGACCAGTTGTAGGCATCAGACCGACGTGGGATGACATGATTATAGATGTAGAGGATATTGCCAGCATGGTCGGCATACATAGTGTTCATGTACGAGACGTTCAAAAGCGCCATTGCGCCTCGCCATTCTTCCAATGAAGTGGCTCGCATCATCAAGTACCACTGTTCGAACCACCCTCCTTCCGCGAACTTGGCGAGGCGCACCGCGAGCGGGCCGCCCGCTCGCGTGACACCCAGTATGGGGCCATGGCGGGTTTTGGAGTACTTGAGTGATCTGTCTTTCACTCGATTTCCGACTTTCACACCAATGGTGTCCACCCACACCGTCACGTCAAACCAGTCATCACCGTACCGATAGGTAGCTCCACTCTCGCCCAGATCCTCCAGATACAGATCTCCATGGTCACCGTAGTTATCGGTGTACGCCCATCCGAGGCTTGCATTGTTTCCCATATAGGGCAGCATGAATCCGAACCGTGTCAGACCAGAGAACACGAGCCCCTCTTCACTATGGAGGTGAACTTCGGTATAGGTGGAAAGGCCAAAGAAGGAAACGTGCGGATTAATCAGCAGCCGGATAGCCACTTTCGGTCCGCGAGCCGTCTACTGCCCACTCATTTGATCCGAGCGCTCGTTCTCCGTTGGGTGCCATCACATCGGAAGGCCAGGCCAGCGAGGGATGCTCGGGGACGAGCTCGCCAAACACGTCGGCCCGATCCTCGGCCGCTCTCATGGATCTTCGGCTCTGATCCTTGCGCAGCCCCGCATAGTTCAAAAACTCGTTGTGGTGGTATTTAAAGCGGATCAGCGCCAGAGTATGCCACGGCTCAATGCGATGGAGCAGACGTCTTTCGGTATCAGGATGCTCGGCCAGAAAATGGTTGAACCCCTGGGCATACGCGTCATATAGCGAGCGCATTTGCACAGATGCTTGCTCATACTCGGCCATGGAGAGCCGGACGATCTCAAGTCCATGAACCAGGTAGTCATCCAGAAGCACCTGCTCACCGTAGAGCTCATATCCGCGCCCAATCGCCCTGACGAAATTATCTTCGACCTGCCACCAGTTGTCTTCGGCCTGCGCATAGGCAGCCCCGAAAACGACGCTGGCGTCGGTGACTCCGTAGATGTGCGGCACTCCCCACTCGTCCCGGTGAATGGTCACCTCATCAGAGAATTCGCCAAGCGAGCTGCCACTACTGATGCCGTCGCAAGCGAGACTGGACAAGCTGAGAATAGAGAGCAGAACGATCAACATGGTGCGCATCAGTACGTGTCGTCTTCGAGTATGTTGATGTGAATCAAGTGACTATAGTGCGCGCGAATTAATCATGCTCCACATCTGTCCCATTGACCTTCACGACCATCCAGCGGCCACGATAATCGTCGGGATCAACTGCTGAAATCCGGCTGGTCTGCCGGCCGTCCGAAGTCATCACGGTGACTTCGACATCCACCAGGCGTTGATGACCCAGTCCAAAATGCACGGGCGCAGCGTTCTGAGAGTTGTATCCGGACCCGGTGTCCAGAATATTCGTTCCGAGGAGCGTGCCCGTCGCTGAGTCATAGAGTCTGACTTCCGAGCCCGCCAGGGTATAGTGACCGTTTCCATCCAGAACAAGCACCTGCAATGACAAACCGCTGCTCTCTGAATCCAGCATGTTCCAGAGCACGTGGTGCATACCGTCCTCTGCCGCTCCCGTAAGCACGAGGTCCAGAGCGCCGTCGCCGTCAAGATCGACCCAGTGCGCTCCGTGGTCTGCCTTCTGGTCGAGGACCAGTTGAGGCGTCACTTCTGTAAAGCGCGCGCCATCGTTGCGATAAATGTAATCCCGATAGCTCTTTCCGCCCGTTATTGTACCGTTGATGTACACGTCAACACGCCCATCGTTGTCAAAATCGCCCCACGTCGATGTGTCGTACCGATTGTCGACTGCGAGACCCATATCTGCCGCAACATTGATAAACGAACCGCTACCTGTGATTCTAAAAAGGCCATTCGGACCGTAGTTTGCCATAAACACATCCAGATTCCCATCGTTGTCGAAATCAACGATTGTCGGCCGAACCGTACCATTCGAAGGGTCGCCAAGCGCGCGTCCGCCATCCGCTAGACCGGCGTCACCCGCAATATCAACGAAAATGTTGCCGTCATTCCGATATAGTCCGTTTGCATCACCATCCATATTCGCCACTACGAGATCCAAATCACCGTCTTTGTCGAAATCGAACCACGCAGCCCCGACTGTTCGACGAGGATCATCTACGCCCATTTCCTCAGCGACGTCTAAAAATATCCCCTCGTTGTTCTGAAATAACACGTTCGGCTTATTGCGCAGGCCAATGAACAGGTCTACGTCACCATCTCGATCATAGTCGACCCAACTAGCCTGTCGGAAGCTCCCCTCGAGCGCGATTCCGGTTTCCGATGTGACATCAGTGAAGCGCTTGCCATTACCCTCATTCTTGTAGAGTCGGTTCCAACTTCCTTCCCGGGACACAAACGCGACATACAGATCAAGATGCCCGTCATTGTTATAGTCACCCCATGCAGCGGTTCGGGTCACGTCGTTGTCCGCAATTCCGACCTGCTCCGCTACATCGGTGAAGATGCCCCCGTCGTTGCGATATAGTCGATTTGGATGACCGTTAAATCCTACAAACAGGTCCAGATCACCATCGTTATCGAAATCGGCGATGGCGTTCGTTAGCGTTCGGCCCGCTCTGAAAAGATCTTGTTGGCGAAGCTCGAAGTGCGGCGGCAGGGTAGCATCCTGAGCGATGGCTGAGACGGGGAATAATGCCACAGACGCGACAAGAAGAACGCGATCTACTGATTTCACTGATGCCACCGTCTAATCGAAGGAGAAAATGCGTTCCTCCGAATCCGGGCAACGCACGCCTGATTATATAGCGACAGAGGGACAAACTGACAACTACAGAACGTTGCTTCGCGGTCCTACGCGACTATCGGGCTTGTTTTTTCCTTCTGGGAGCGCCTTTATTTACATTTTTGCGCTTTTTTGATTTAGAATCTGAGTTCTTCTTCTTTTTGTCCTGCTCAAGCCTGGTGATATTCAGTTTCTGGTCACAGACCCAGGTTTTCTTGAGATCCTGGAACACCTCAAAGGGCATGCCCTTCGGAAGATCGACCAGAGAGTATTCTTCCTGAATATCGAGATTTGCGATGTACCGGGATTCAAGCCCTGCTTCGTTGGCGATGGCGCCTACGATGTTGGCCGCTTTCGCATCATGCTTCAGTCCGACCTCAATACGGAATCGCTCCATACCAGGCGCGGGCCTTGTCCGCGAAGCGCGACGGGCGGACTCCCCTCGATCGGGAGAAGGCCCGGACTCCGCTCGGGTGCGCTGGGATTTAGTCCTTTCGCCTTCTGGCTTCAACCACATTTCCCGCTCTCCCATGGACAACTTGGCCAGGGCCGCTGCGATTTCGATGGCCGGCACATTGTGTTCCTGCTGATACTGCTCTAGAAGGCCGCGCATGAAATCGAGTTCACCTGCAGCTACTGTGTCGCTGATTTTCTGTTTGAAATCTGCAATCCGCTTGTTGTTGACCATCTCGACCGTGGGCAACTTTAGAGGCTCAATTTCCTGCCGGGTTGCTCTTTCGATGGCCTTCAGCAGCCGTCGTTCTCTCGGTGCGACAAATAAAATGGCTTCGCCTTTACGCCCAGCTCGACCAGTCCGGCCAATTCTGTGTATGTACGCCTCCGTTCCGTTCGGGATATCATAATTGATCACGTGACTGATTCGCTCCACATCCAGGCCTCGAGCAGCGACGTCGGTAGCAACCAGAATTTCCAGTGAGCCCTTTTTCAAACTCTCAATCATGAGTTCGCGCTGTTTCTGAGGCATGTCGCCGTTCAGTGCAGCGGCCCTATACCCTCGAGCTTCGAGTTTTTCGGCCAATCTCGTCGTGGCCAATCTCGTCCGAACAAACATTAAAATAGCTTCGAAAGGCTCCACTTCGAGAATCCTAGTCAGAGCATCCAGTTTGTGCAGGCCGCTGACCAACCAGTAACGCTGACGAATGGTGTCCGCAGTGGCCGTTCGCGTCTTGATGGAAATTTCCTGTGCATTACTCAGATGACGTTGAGCGATGCGTTTGATTTCCTTGGGCATGGTTGCCGAGAAGAGCGCCATTTGGCGATCCTTAGGCGTCTGTTCGAGAATCCACTCAACATCGTCGATAAAACCCATGCGCAGCATCTCATCGGCCTCATCGAGGACCAGCGCCTGCAGTCCGTCCAGCTTGAGCTTCCCTTTGCGCATATGGTCCATCACTCGTCCAGGAGTGCCCACAACCACGTGTACGCCGCGCCTGAGCTGCCTGAGCTGTCCCGAATAATCCTGGCCGCCATAGATGGGAAGCACGTGGAATCCCTCTATGTGGGATGCGTAGCGTTGAAACGCCTCGGCCACTTGAATGGCGAGCTCTCGAGTCGGGGTAAGGACCATCACCTGTACTTTGTGTCCCTTGATGTCAATTCTGGACAGAAGAGGCAAAGCAAACGCAGCCGTCTTACCTGTGCCAGTAGGCGCGCGCCCGATCAGATCTCTACCCTCCAGCAGGGGCGGAATGGCCTGAGCCTGGATGGCGGAAGGAGTCTCGTATCCAACCTCATTGACCGCGGCCATCAGGGATGCCGGCAAATTCAGATCATCGAAAGTCGTTACAGGAGGGGTGACGTCGGACATGGAACTCTTGGGGTGGGATGACACAGCCCGGCCGAAAAGATGGCCAAGCAGAGAAGTATAGGGTCCCGCCCGATGTCGGCCACTATTTCGAGGGAGAAGAATGGGTTGAAAAAGGTGGAAGTTTGTGCTGAGGCATTCGATCTGCTGCTGCCGGAGGGCGATCAAAATCGAATCCAACCGTGCTGAATCCCTCCGATCTACCTCTTCGGAGTGAACCACCTTTCGATCTGGGGTGTTACACTCACTCAAACTAATGTTTCTGACCTCTAAAGAAGATTCAGACCGTGTCCGCAATCATCCATCATATCTGTAGTGCCGTTCCTGAAACGACGTATCCTCAGGAACTGATTGGCGAGACGATGCTCAGACAGATGGACGCCGAGAGCAAGGGCGCCCGGCTTCTGAGGAGGATATACAGACACTCGGGAATCGATCAGCGGCACAGCGTGATCAAAGATTACCGTCATGGTGAAGGAGGTGGTCTTTTTTTCGACGTTGATGAGGGCAAATTTCTCTCGCCCTCTACGAAAGCGCGAAACGACCTGTATACCATCGAAGCCCGGAAGCTGTTT
>CALBJU010000119.1 GCA_937893205.1 uncultured Bacteroidota bacterium | reverse complement strand
CGTCGGTTCCCGTTTCGTCGTTATGGTACCGGACGGTGGCGGATCTGTCGAAATCCGTTCGAATAAACAGTCTAAGACCAATCTCCGCTTGAATCTTGCCGCCGGTCTGGATACGGACCCAGGTGCTGTAGGTCCGTAGAGTATCGAACGGAATTTCAGCGAATTTGTCTTCCAGAAAACGTCCCAACTGAAGGTCGGACGCACTGGCGTTCACCAGTACTCGCAAACCCTCCCCAAAATCGCGATCGCCTTCGAATTGAAATCGCATTTCTCTGGCAGATTGATCTGTCGGCCGCCGTCCAGGTAGAATAAAATCGCTGACCGTGTAGGTGGCGCGAACTTCACTCGAAAACTTGAGCCGTGTACGTGGATCAGGATTCCACTGAACGCTTGGGCGATACCTGAGCGAGCTCTGCACGGAGTTTTCTGCGGACCGAGACGACTTGATGTACACCGTGTGAAACCACGATCCCAGCACTTGAATTGTCAGGTGAAGCCCTTCTCGAAGTCGAAATCGAGTTCCGATCATTCCATTGTAGAGCAGTTCATCCCGATCATCCGGATTTACATCGGGTGTATCGTGCCGGAGAATGTTGGCCGACCCATCAAATTGGAGATCCCACCACCGAGTTGGAGAGACATTCATGGTGGTTTGCACGGTGAAAAATCCGCGGTCATTGTCGGCCTGGCGTAATATGTTCAGTTTCTGGACCGCTTGAGCAGGAGGAAGATCGTCGGCGTTGTCCAGCTTTCGGCGCTCTACTTCCGCTCCCGCGATGAGTGCGAGTCGAAGGCGGGTCGATCCCTTTTCATATCGACCTGCGATCGAAACGTCAACGGTTCGCCGTGAGAAATCTGAATCGAAAAACAGGGCGGCGTCGGGAGCGCGGAGGGTCTGGACCCGCCGAGAATTGGCCATGACGTCGAGTGAAGCGCTGAGCCAGTAGGAGCTCGCGATCTGCGAATCAATGTCCAGACCCACGTTCAGTGTATCGCTCCGCGTTGATTCGACGGTTTCGTCCCGCCTGGCTACGGCATCATCCCGATTCAGAAAGGAAGCCGCCTGGTAAGCGTCGCGGCGGACCGTGGCGCCGCTCAATCGCACTCTTACGGTCGTTCGTTCAAAGGTCCTCCGACCAGTTGCCACCGAGCGCAGGGCGCTGCTGACCCTTGGATTGGTTCGCTCCACCTGAGCCTTGCCTGAAGCTTCGATGAGGTAGTCCTTTACGTTCGTCGTGGGTAAGCCAAAAATCACGCCGTACCCAGGTCCATAATCGGTTCGGACAGGTGGAGATGCGGCAGTTCCCCCAAAGCCAGGTCGTGCGTCGATCGCCAGGCCCACTATAGGCTCGAACCAGAATGGACCGGGCGGACTGACCTTGACTCCGATCCATGTTTTTTGTTGAAACACACGGCTGAGGCTGAACCAGTCCACGGTTCCAAATACTTCCACGTTTGAGATTGACGACATCTTGAGCGGGCGCGCTACGCGAAACGTTGATCGGTTTTCGTCCCGAAAACTCAACTGATCGTCAAAAAGGAGAAAGGCATCGGATCGAAAACGATTGGTCAGATCCACGGTCCATCTCCCCAGATCTGAACGCGAATAGACGCCGGCCGTCCAACGGTATCTATTTACATCCCTTTCAAAGCCGGCTTCAACACGATTCTGTGCAGACACCGTGCTCGAGACCAAGACCGCCATCACGACCATGATTCCGCTCGCAACGACCATGGCTGATGACAGGTGTTGAGGGAATGATGATATCTGGGATGTTTGACGCACCTGAAGTACTAGCAACTTTCCATCGATGTCATCCTGGAGGCCAGGTCAACTTTCTGCCACCAAGCAAGTGGAGATGAATGTGAGGAACTGTTTGCACGGCATCTTCGCCACAGTTGAACACCGTTCGATAGCCCCCGGTGAGGCCTTCCTGTTGAGCGATCTGTTTTGCGGCAATAAATAAATGGCCAACGAGGATTTCATCCTCCATCTCGAGGTCATCCAGAGATGGGATGGGCTTGCGCGGAACGACCAGAATGTGGACCGGTGCTTGAGGATTGATGTCCCTGAACGCCAAGCAAGTGTCGTCTTCGTAAACGATATCGGCCGGAATTTCGCGATCCGCGATTTTTTCAAATAGAGTTTTATCGGCCATATCGCTTCCCATCGTTCTAAATCAGCGGTAATATAACGCCTTGGTTCAGCCAAACCCGAGGAGATCAGGTAATGATCCTGGCGTCTTGGACACTGAATGGAACGACGAATGGTCGTAGCCTGTTGTATCGCGATTCTTGATTGGAAATGATCCAGTTGTTGGTGGGTGTTGAACACTGGACATCTGCGCCTTCACTGCCTGAATAAAGAGCTCATCATGCCGACGGTCTACATAACACGGAAAGCGCATTTCAATGCAGCGCACCGCCTCCACAATCCACAAATGTCTGATGAGTGGAATCGTGAGACCTTCGGAAAATGCAACTCACCGAACTGGCACGGCCACAATTACCAGATAGAAGTCACGGTCGCCGGATCTCCAGATCCTGAGACCGGGTACGTCCTCGACCTCGGTGACCTGAATCGAATCATGCATGAACATGTGATTGATTCTTGCGATCACTCCAATCTCAATCTCGACGTGGATTTCCTGAGTGGCATCATTCCCTCTTCAGAAAATCTTGTCGTGGCATTCTGGAATCAGATCCAACCTCATATTCGCGGAGGGGAATTGGTATCCATTCGCCTCATCGAGACGGAAAACAACTCCGTCGAGTATCGAGGCGAATAGTCCAAAATTTTTAGACTCAATCTTCGTTCCCATCATGGAAGAAAGAAAACTATTTAGCCAGGAGCTCAAGTACGATCAGCAGGCCATCTCGTCCATCGCTGAGGGTGTCGTCTCGACGCTGGAAGCTATTGGCGAAGACACAGGGCGGGAAGGGCTGCTTAAGACGCCTAAACGCGTCGCAAAATCGATGTTGTTCCTGACCCAAGGCTATGCTCAGAACGCGGCGGACATTCTGAAAAGCGCGATATTCCACGAGTCATACGACGAGATGATTCTTGTGAAAGACATAGAGCTTTACAGTCTGTGCGAACACCACATGGTACCCTTTTTTGGGAAGGCTCACGTGGCCTATATCCCCAACGGGAAAATTGTGGGTCTCTCGAAAATTGCTCGCGTCGTCGACGTTTTTGCACGCCGGCTTCAGGTTCAGGAACGATTAACCATTCAGATACGTGAGGCGATCGAAACAGCGCTTGAACCTCAGGGAGTTGCCGTGATCATTGAAGCGACTCATCTCTGCATGGTGATGCGTGGCGTTCAGAAACAAAACTCAATCACAACCACCAGCTCCATGTCCGGTCCATTCCTTGAGAAGGCCCACACACGTGCTGAGTTTCTGAGGTTGATCAAACCAGACTAACGAGTGCTGAACGACAGGAAATCAACTCTCACTCAATTGAGACTGGGGTATTCCGGGAAATTTGCCAGAATCGCAAAGGTCCCGCCCATTGAGCGAAGCGTTTGACCCCAGACAGCAGTTTCTGCGGTGTCGAAGACCGCGTCTTCGTTTGAGTTCGCCAATATCCAGCCACCGTTGTCGACTTCTTCAGCCAGTTGACCGGAGGACCATCCTGAATATCCGAGAAAGAATCGGATGTCGTCAGGATGAATGGTGCCCTCGCGAATGCCGTCCTTTACGACGTCAAAATCGCCTCCCCAGTAGATGCCGGGGCACAATTCTTCGCCGCCAGAGATCAGGTTCGGAAGGCGATGGATGAAATGAAGGGTTTCGGGCTGCACCGGGCCTCCCCAGCTTATCTCTTCGTCAAATCCGGGGAGGTCGTCGAAGACCTGTTCCATGACGAGTGTGAGGGATCGGTTCAGGATGAGGCCGAAACTCCCCTCATCCGAATGCTCGCAAATCAACACGACAGCGCGTC
>CALBJU010000118.1 GCA_937893205.1 uncultured Bacteroidota bacterium | reverse complement strand
GAAGCTAGGTGCCCTTCAAGGTGATTCATGCCCATCAAGGGCACATCAAGGCCCACTGAAAGAGCTTTGCAGAACGAAACGCCAACCAGCAGGGAGCCAATGAGACCTGGACCCACGGTAACAGCGAGGCCATCGATGTCCGTTTTTGCGAATCCAGAGTCCTTAATGGCAGATTCTACGACGGGTACGATCAGCCTCTCGTGCGCCCGGGACGCGAGTTCGGGGACAACCCCACCGTACGCCTCATGTTCGATCTGGGACGAAATGGTGCTTGAAAGCAGCTGTCCACCGGACACAATGGCTGCAGCCGTATCATCGCACGACGTTTCGATACCGAGTATTACGGGTCCCCGTGACATGACTGATTGAGGCTGGAAGGAGGCTTGAAGAGGGGGCCTTGAAAATGACCCCACATCATGTGGGGAGTGGACAAAATAAAAGGGCACGCGGAACGTTATTGACAAGGCCCGTATACTCCTATATTATACGACTTTCCCGCCGCTTACTGAGACAATTACAGAAACGCGTCCCCGGACGGAAACACGCATGCGTTCTTCTATCTTCGCCTTCTGCCTGATTGCGCTCCTCGCCTTCAGCACGCCAGCTCAAGCACAACTTCGATCTGCTGGTTCAGCTCACCAAACGAGCGTGAGACTATATGACCAGGGCAATGTGGGATTTTCTCTCAGTCGCTTTTTTACTCCCCAGCACTTTCAGATGAGCCACTCATTTGAAATGTCTTCGTCATCGTTCGGAGGGGGATCATCGCTGGCGATGTATACCAATTCGATGAAGTGGCAGTTCAACAATAAATTGGCCGCCAGACTGGACGTATCGATGGCATACTCTCCGCTCGGAGACAATCGACTGACGAGCGTGACGGGTAGCAACCAGGGTCAGGTATTTGTCCGCAATGCAGAGATTGCTTACAGGCCGTCAAAGAATGTCGAGATCTATCTGTCTATGCGCCGCAGCCCGTACGGCTCCTATATGAGCCCCTACGGAGCATATGGTGGTCGTGGATACGGCTATGATCGCTACAGCGGCAGCTCTTTTCAAGCGAATTTTGGCCCGAGCAGCCAGGATCTCTTCTGGAATGATCGTTTGCGCTAGAACCCGGCATCGCGCGAGAGTGACTTAACTGGCCCCGGATTCTGCTAAAAAACATCTTTTCGACATAACAATCGTTGTATTTTAAGGCGCGGCGGAGATGACTATCTCCGCCGCGCTTTCGTTAATGTGTCACTCATAGTCAGTTAGTTACTTTGTCCTCCCGGTTTGGAAACTGGATGCTGAACGTCGGATTGGTCGTCGTACTTGTTCTGGCGTCTGCATTGATATATGCGTTCGCTACTCGCGTGACCACTCCTATGCCTGATCCGAGGAGAATGGAGGCCAATCCAGACCTGCTCGGTGATTTCATCCAGCTACAGGTGCTTAACGGGACTGAAGTGGCGGGAGCTGCGGCACAACTGACAGAGCATCTGACAGATCTTGGATTCGACGTTATCGAGGTAGAGACCCATACAGATCAAACTATTCCGAAGACCGTGATCCTGGATCGCGTCGGCAACTACGATGCAGCGCAACAAGTAGCCCTTGCCATTGGCGTCGCAGATGATCGGATTTCAGAAGAATTAAGACCCGATTATTTTTTCGACGCAACAATCATCATCGGTGCTGACTATGCTTCGATCAAACCGTTCGTGGATATGCCGGGCGCAAGGTCCGAGTCCGAGGAGCAAGCGGAAGATTCGCCGGAAGAAAATGAACTATAATGATCGGGTGATATCCCGGAGAGTGAACAACTGAGCCAGAAGAAGACCAACATAGTAACGCCGGAATTAATTCCAACGCGAACCGAAGATAAAAAAAGGCTGTCTACGGCCCCCACGAGAATAATTGCAAGCCTGGCGGTCGACGCCATTCTTGAAAAGAAAGGGCGAGATATCCTTGTATTGGATGTCCACGAGATCAGTGGTATTGCCGATATCTTTATCCTGGTAACAGGTGATTCGGAGCTTCAAAATAAAGCGATTGTAGAATCAATCCGGGTCAGCCTGCGAGAGAATGCGGGTGAGCGCCCCTGGCACGTCGAAGGAATCGACCATCATCAGTGGGTGCTGATGGATTATGTGGACCTCGTTGTGCATGTTTTTATGCCGGAAAAAAGGGAATTTTACGGACTGGAGAGACTCTGGGGAGATGCTCCCCGAGAAGAGGTGACTGAAGAGATGACGGCTGCGGATGTAAAGATATTGGCGGACTGATCAGCGAGGAAAGATTATGATTGAGAGAGTGTTCCAAAAAATGGCATTCGTGGCCGGTGTGGGTGCCCTATGCATCGGGTTCGCCGCATGTGGCACTCTGTCGCCGGCGGGCACAGAAGAATCCAAATTTGGCCATCGGACTGCTCTAGGTCTCGATGGACGTACGACCATTGTTCTCACTGCGGCTGAAGAAGGTGTTGAATATCGCTTTTTCGCAGCGACGTATGAATCTGCAGATATTCGTCCGGATATGTTGAATCAGACTGCCTCGAGTACCGATGTAGCTGTAGAGGTCCTGATCAAAGGAGCCTTTCCGGACTCGTGCGCACAGTTGCACGATGTCGTACAGCAGCGTGCGGGGAATCTCGTTCTCGTCACACTCACCATGCGGCGGCCCCAGGGTGCTATCTGCGCGAGTGTGATGCGGCCGTACCGATTTTACCTGACTCTGAATGGGTCGTTTTCTCCTGGCCCATACTCACTCAAGTTGAATGATGTCTCTCATCCCTTCGTCGTACGAAATCTTCCAGAAAACTGAGGCCTGTTAACACAATCTGAAAGCGCGCTGTAGCTGACTGTAAATCGGCCAATCAAGGCGTGAGGAATAAAATTTGGTACAATCAAATGAATGACGAACAACACAGAGTGGCCGATTTACAGGCGCTACCCTACGGGCCGGGACTATTTTGTTGTCCTGCTGGGTTGTCAGACGTTTATGTAACGGTGCTACACTGCGCGCCCGTCGCCTTGCCGGGCAACAAAATTGAAACCGGCATCGCATTTTCAGATTGTGTTAACAAGCCGGGTGGGTTGCATGAATAGTCGTCTTTGGGCCTCCGGGGCTCCGTTTTTTCTACTGGTATGCGCCTCCACGTTGGTCGGCGCATCCCTTCTTTCAAGCGGTGGTGCTCCGTCGAGGCGCACCGGAGCGCCGGGTGATTTTACGTGTGCTGACAGCGGTTGTCACGTTGGAAACGCTGTCAATACGGGCTCTGGATCGGTGTCCATACTGGGAGCGGGGGTATACATAGTCGGAATGCCGCTCGATCTCATCGTTTATGCCCAGCGCGAGGGCGCAGGTGCATTCGGATTTTCCATCACCGTGCGAGATGCCAGCAACAATATGGTCGGGGCATGGGAATTGGTCTCGGACTCGGGCACAGAAATTTCCGAAGGCGGATTTGACCCAACTCATGTCACGCACGACCAGGCCGTACACGTCTCCGGTGAGTTCCAATGGAATTTGAGGTGGATACCACCTTCTGCTGATGCTGGGCCGGTGACCTTCTATGCCGCTGCGAATACGGCTAACGGCACCGGCACACAGCTGGGAGACTTTATCTACACAACCTCACACTCCGCGACCTTTGCAGGTATCACCGACACTGAGACCCTAGGACTACCTGCGCGGATCAGCATAGATTCTATCTTTCCCAATCCAGCCGATGAATCGGTCACATTCGACTTCGATATCGTGCAGCCCGGCATCGTGCAGCTGCACCTTTTCGATATGGACGGACGATTGGTTTCGAGCCTGAGCAGGACCCTTGCTGCCGGAAATAATCGCGTCCGGGTCGCTACCGAGGACCTCGCCGCCGGAGTGTATGCGTATCGGCTGATTTCCTCAGGGCATTCAGAATCAGGGACGCTGTCCGTCTCGCGTTGAATCCAAGCTGACGTTGTACATCAATTCGACTTCTTCCGCCGTCTGAGTGGCAGATTCGTCGCCAATGATTATCCCGATTTGATTGGTCAGATTGGCGTACCCCTCGAAGTTTTGGGTCTCCAGATAGGCTCCGTGCAGGATATCGATGAACCGGATGGAACGCGCCAGTGCTCTTTCGTTCTGTGTTCTCCACGCGTTTGAAAGACGTTGCAGGACAACTGGTTCTGCTTGCTGCCACAACTCTGCAGACCGGTCTGCTTCTCCAAGTAACGAGTAGGCTTGGGCTATAAATGCAAACGAAGGCTCATCTCCCGGAATCGTAGAAAAGGGTACCTGTTCCATAAACCAATTGAGCAACTCCAGACCTTCCTCTATTCGACCCTCAGCCGCCATCACTTCGACCGTGTGCGAGAATATGTTTCGGTAGTTGTCTACCATTCTGCGGATATTTTCGTCGAAGTAAATATCCGGATCGCTCAATCCTGTGAACCTGAACATCCGCAGTTTCGCCGGTGTTACGTCTGTAACGACTCGACCGAGCTGCTCTTCATGCCGTATCGGTACAATGCGATATGCCTGACCCTCTAGCTGAAAGTAGTTTCTGAGGTCAAGCTGCCCATCCGGACTGACCGTGACCGCTATATAAATTGGGCGCTTCCAGTTCTGCATCGCGTTGGTCACGAGAATGTTCAACGCAACCTGATCTGCTCCGTAGAGCAGGTTAATTTCCTCGTTGTATTCTCGGCCCTCCAGCGTCCACTTCATCGGGCTTTCGATGAGGCTTGAATCTTCGTGTTGAGTGAACCCGCTCATTTCGGACGAATTTAGCAACGCTTCCTTGTCGACGGGTAGTTCGAGTACTGTAGGCTCCCATCGAATAATCTGGAGATCGTCGATCATTGCATCTGTAAGAGAAATCGGCAGAGGCGGAGAGTCGCGCGACCATTGATCTTTAAGCTGGTGCACGTACCAGGAAGTGTTGAGCAACGACAGATTTGCCACGCGGACGTCTTGTCTTATACCCTCCACCTCCTGGAGATACCAGAGCGGGAAGGTGTCATTGTCCCCATTGGTGAAGATGACGGCCTCCTTCTCTAGACCAATCAACATATTGTAGGCATAATCGCCGGCGACGTACCGGCCGCTTCGATCGTGATCGTCGAAATTGACAATGAGCATGAGCAGCGGTACGGCCGCAAATATGCCAGCACCGACCAGCATTAGTCCTTTTTCAAGCGTCGCAGAATTAAAACGCTCTTTCACCCGATCATGTACGAGCCGCAGGACTCCTGTCGCACCAACGCCGATCCAGATGCTGAAGGCGAAGAAGGATGCGACGTAGGCGTAGTCTCGTTCCCGCGGTTGAAACGGCGTCTGATTCAGATAAAAGATGATCCCAATTCCGGTAATCAGGAACAAGATCAGCACCGCGAACGCTCGTCTCCAGTCTCGCATGAAATGAAACGCAGCACCAATCAAACCCAGGAGCAGGGGTAAGCCGTAGTAAGCATTTCGGCTGGCCTTCTCGCTCGGAGTCTGGTAGAGGAAGGCATCGTGCTCCCGACTGGAGAAGCCAGTGATGGCTGGTGCATCTTGCACGTCGCTCGCCCGCCCCACAAAATTCCATGCGAAGTACCGGAGGTACATATGCCCGATCTGATAATTCCAGAAGTACTCTGAATCGGACGCGAACTGGGCATACATGCGTGCGTGATTCGGATCCTGCGAGTGGCGGCGAGGAAGCCATGTCTCATTTGTCAGGTCCAGGCTTCCAAGACGATTACTGTAGGTATAGCCCTTAAGAATGGGCGTGTCGCCGTACTGCTCCCTTTTCAAATAAGAAACGATGCCTTCGACCGTTTCCGGATCGTTCTCGTCGATGGGAGGATCCGCGGCGCTCCGAATGAAGATGAGGGCGTAGGAAGAATACCCGATCATTACCATGGTCAAACAGAGCATCACCAGATTCAGAGCCTGCTTGCCTTTAGTGTGAGTCCAGTAAACGCCGATCCCGATTGCGAGCAAGAGTGCCAACCCGAAAAATACCGGGGCGGGAGAGTCTCCAAGAGTTCCTGGAAGAACCTGTACTATGCCAGGGTAGATGACCAGAAAGGCCGCCGATGAAACGACGCCAGTGGCTACCAGGCCCG
>CALBJU010000117.1 GCA_937893205.1 uncultured Bacteroidota bacterium | reverse complement strand
GCGATTGAACGAACGATGTTTACGTTACGGTACCCTCCATCGAATGAGCCTGTTTGAAGATCCAACTCCCAGTGTTGCCGAGTCCAGCGGTGACGTCCCCGCTGTGACGCTTCCTGAGCATCTTCAATACATCGTAATCGAAGGCGTCATCGGTGTCGGAAAAACAACTCTTGCCCACTCACTTGCCAAACGAGTGGACGGGCGTCTCGTGCTGGAGGAGTTCGAAGAAAATCCGTTCCTCGAGCGGTTTTATTCTGATCGCGCCCGCTGGGCGTTTCAAACACAGCTCAGCTTCCTCGCAAGCCGTTTTCGGCAGCAGCAGAGCCTTGGAGGCCGTGACCTGTTCCATAATTCCGTGATCGCTGATTATACGTTTGACAAAGACCGTATTTTTGCCCGACTCAATCTGGAGGGGGATGAATTAAAGCTGTATGAAACGATGTTTGGTATCATGCAGCCTACGACGCCAGTACCCGACCTGATTGTGTATCTACAGGCATCCACGGACCGGCTCATGGAGAATATCCACAGTCGAGGTCGGGACTACGAAAAAGAAATGGATGTGAGCTACATCGACAGCCTGAATCAGGCATACAACCACTTCTATTTCCATTACAATCTGAGTCCCCTTCTGATCGTAAATGCGACCAACATTGACTTCGTGAAACATCCTGATGATTTAAACGAACTCATCAGGCAGATATCTGGGCTCAAGCACCCTGGTACCACGTATTTCAATCCCTCGCCATCCAGATCTCCGCTGCTCTGATATGCTTTTAAAGTGGCTATTCCTGCTTTTTGTGGCCTGGTACATATCCAGAGCGGTCGGAAATCTTATTCGCGCCGCGTCCGGCGGCCAGAATCGAGTTGATCAGTCTCAAGACACGGATAATCGAGACACCGATAATCGAAATCGTGCTCGAACTCATGAAGCCGCTTCAGCTCGCCCAGATACGGACGAAAGGGAACGGGACATCGAAGACGCACAGTTTCAGGATTTGTAGACAACTATTGCTGGCCATCAAGCAAGCAGTTCCGTCATGAAACGATGCGCGAGGGTCGTGGCTCCTTCTTCTGATGACGCTTCTGCATAGACTCGGATGATGGGCTCCGTGTTGGATTTACGCAGGTGGACCCAACCCTCGTCGAAGTCTATTTTGACACCGTCAATGGTGGAAATACGCTCGTTGCTGTACTTATTCGCCATTCTAAGCAGTATCTCGTCCGGATCCAGATCTCCAATATCAGTCTTCAATTTCACCATCTGTAACTTGGGAAGATCTCGTAGTAGATCGGAAAGCGCACGGCCTTCCTCGGTCAGATGCTGCAGAATAAGGGCGACGCCAATCAGGGCATCTCGTCCGTAGTGGAGGTCTGGTAAAATCACTCCTCCGTTCCCCTCGCCGCCAATGACGGCTCCGGTTCGTTTCATTTCCTCGACCACGTTGATCTCGCCGACTGCGGAGCGAAACACGCTGTGCCCGTGGCGCGCTGCTACAATGTCGATTGCTCGGGAGGACGATAGATTCGTTACAAACGGGCCTGAGTGATGCTTCCACCAGAAGTCAGCAGCGATGACCTGTGTCAATTCCTCGCTGACGAACTCTCCTCCATCGGCAATCAAAGCCAATCTGTCTGCATCTGGATCAACCGCGATTCCCAAGTCTGCCCCCTCTTGTCTTACGCGCTCGCAAATTTCGGTCAGATTTTCTGCCAACGGCTCCGCGGGATGGGAAAAAACTCCGGTCGGCTCACAATTGATCTCGATAATTTGCTCGTCCCTCACACCCAGTCGTCTGAGTAATGCCGGTATGGCGAAGCCCCCCACGGAGTTGACAGCATCGATGACTACACGATAATCTCGCCGAGCAATGGCCTCGCTATCAATCTCCATCAGCGACGCGATAGCGTCCAGGTGATATTCCAGGTAGTCTTCTTCTCTCAGAGAGCCTTCGTCCTGACTCCCAACCCATTCTAGATCAGGCTCTTTTGCGGCCTCAATCAGAGCTTCCGCATCAGCAGGTGAAAGAAATTCGCCCTCGCCGTTCAGAAGCTTCAGCGCGTTCCATTCGGCCGGATTGTGCGATGCCGACAGTACAATCCCTCCTGTGGCAGCCTCCTTCATCACGGCCATTTCGACCGTTGGAGTCGTGGCCAGACCGGTATCGATTACGTCAATGCCCTGATTTCTGAGCGTTTCGATTACGAGTTTGGAACACGCCGGACCTGAAACGCGGGCATCTCGACCAATAATCACTAGGGGATCGGCGTGCTGCTGCCTCAAGATCCATTCACCGTAGGCATAGGTGTAGTTCACGATTACATCGGGATCAAGGCCTCGCCCGTAAATACCTCGAATCCCCGATATGGATACTACAAGAGTGCCGGCCATGGAGCTGGGTTAAGTTGGATGTGGCGTGCAGCCGATGATCTCATTCGAGTACTAAGAAATTATGTTCTGGATCGTGGATCCATGTGAAAGAAAGTAAGAAACGATATCCGTATCCTTTTTCGGATATGACCCGTATCACGATGT
>CALBJU010000116.1 GCA_937893205.1 uncultured Bacteroidota bacterium | reverse complement strand
CTGGCGAGTAAACCAGCCTGGAGAGGTACACAGGCTGACGCCTATCTTGCCAGTCAAAGAAAATTCCCATTCAGCATGCAAACTCCTCCCTCTTCGAAGCGCGAAATGGTCGTCGTCATCACCGGCGCAGCCAGCGGTCTGGGATATCTGCTGGCCGAACTTTTTGTGGATGCGCACGCTACGGTTATCGGGCTGGATATCGACGAGCGTGGACTGCGCGAGGCCCGCACCAATCTGGGTAAAGGCTTTTTCGACGTTGTCTGTGATCTTTCAGATGCCACGGCAATTTCGACTGCATTCGAAGGGATAATCACGCTGCATTCAGGCGTCGATGTATTGATCAATAATGCCGGAATCGTGGCTGGAAAGCACCTCTTGGACCTCACTACGGCCGATATCGACCGCACATTTCGAATCAACGTCATCTCTCACTTTCACACGACTCGGGCTGTGCTCCCCTCGATGATTGAGCGAGGATCGGGCCACATCGTCACCGTGGCCTCGGCCGGTGGAATCGTCGCAACACCGCGCCTTTCAGCCTACAGTTCGAGCAAGTTTGCGGCCATAGGCTTCGACGATGCCCTCAGAACTGAAATGAAACGACTCGGGCATCCCATTTCCACGACGCTCATCGCTCCGTTCTTTATCGGAACGGGAATGTTTGAGGGCGTCAAGACCCGCTTTCCTCTCCTTCTTCCCATCCTGAAACCTGAGCGCGTCGCCCGTAAAGCCTTCCGAGCCATCGTCCGGAAGAAGAGAAGGCTGATCATGCCCTGGTTCGTCTACTCCTCATTTCCGCTGCGCCTCTTGCCGGTTGATCTGTTCGACTGGGTCGTCGACTTTTTCGGAATTACGAGGACCATGGACGAGTTCAAGGGTCGAGGCTGATCACGGTTCTACAAACCGCGCCGCGCGCGCACCGATGACCGCGTTGGTCAGAACGATTCGTTGAGCGTTTTTGATGTCTTCCGGAAAAAGTGTTCTCTCCCTCGCGCCGGTCTCGAGCATGAATACTCGTCTACCGACTCCCGCGAGTAGACCACAGGAGACGGGAGGAGTCATCCAAACGCCACCCGTCATAACGAAGATGTTGGTAATCGCGCCCTCGGTGACTTCACCCCGCTCGTTCGTCAGCAGCGCATCGAACCAGCCATTGGCGCGGGCCGTGGCCCGCGCCCTTTCGTA